>CANGAW010000024.1 GCA_947451925.1 Burkholderiales bacterium
ACTGCAGCGTAAACAAGATCCGAACCTTGTGGTGTGCTGGGGTGGTCATTCGATTTCGCGCATTGAATACGATTACACCAAACGGGTTGGTTACGAACTCGGTTTGCGTGCACTGGATATTTGCACTGGTTGCGGTCCGGGAGCCATGAAAGGCCCAATGAAAGGTGCCACCATTGGTCACGCCAAGCAGCGTATTGCCAATGGTCGTTATCTGGGCATTACCGAGCCGGGCATCATTGCGGCCGAGTCCCCTAATCCTATTGTCAACAATCTGGTAATTTTGCCGGACATTGAAAAACGGCTTGAAGCCTTTGTCCGTACCGCACATGCCATCATCGTTTTTCCAGGCGGCGCGGGCACGGCTGAAGAGATTTTGTACATCCTTGGCATCTTGCTGCATCCGGACAATCAGGACATGCCGTATCCCTTGATTTTCACTGGCCCAGCAGAATCCGCCGCCTATTTTTCACAGATTCATGCATTCATTGGCGCCACCGTTGGCCCGGTTGCGCAAGCACGCTATCAAATTATTATCGATGATCCGGTCAAGGTGGCACAGGCTGTTCAGGCCGGCATTCAGGAAGTGCGTCAATTCCGCAAGATGCATAGCGATGCCTACTATTTCAACTGGAAGCTGAAAATCGATCAGGCCTTTCAGCAACCGTTTTCCCCAACCCACGAAGGCATGCGCACACTCAGTCTGCATAAAAATCAGCTGCCGCATGAGCTTGCAGCGAATTTGCGGCGTGCGTTTTCTGGCGTTGTGGCCGGCAACGTCAAGGCGCAAGGCATTGCCGCCATCGAAAAACACGGACTGTTTGAAATTCATGGTGAAGGCGAAATCATGGAGCCGATGGATGGGCTCCTCAACGCCTTCGTAGAACAGCACCGGATGAAGTTGCCGGGCACACGCTATCAGCCCTGCTACCGGATCATCAAATGAGTTTGCAGCATGTGCTGGTCATGGGGGCGTCGGGCGGGATAGGTTTGGCCATTGCAGAACAATTGTCAGCCATGAAGGACATGAAGACGCTGGTCTTGTGCGCAGCGCACGCCACAGCTTCTCCGGCACTCAAAACACTTGGTGAGACTTGTCATGCCCGCGGCATTCACGCAATGATTATTGATGTGGATGTCAGCGATGAATCCAGTCTGGCAAATCTGGTATCAAGCCTGAAAGAGTCGGTGCCGACAATGGACCTGGTTGTCAATACTGCCGGGCTCTTGCATGGCCCAGATTTAGCTCCTGAGAAAAGCATCACGCAAATTTCTGCCAGCGCCATGCAGCGCATCTTTGCCGTTAACGCCTTTGGGCCAATACTGCTGGCTCAGGCAATATGGCCGTGGTTGCGCGCAAAAAAACCGGTTGTGTTTGCCTCCCTGTCAGCACGGGTTGGCTCAATTGCCGACAACCGGCTGGGTGGCTGGTATGGCTATCGTGCTGCCAAGGCAGCGCAAAATCAGTTTTTGAAAACGATGGCCATTGAACTGGCCCGGCTTAACCCTTCCAGTATCGTGCTGGCGCTACATCCGGGTACCACTGACACGGCATTGTCACGACCATTTCAGGCCGGCGTCGCGGCAGAAAAATTATTCACCACCGAATTTGTCGCCACCCGACTGTTGCAGCTGATTGCCAACGCCACACCCGCTGACAGCGGCAGCTTTGTCGCATGGGATGGTCAGACTATTGCCTGGTAGGCCAAGCTTAATTTGGCTTGCTCAGCACAACAATGCGAGCTGTTCAGGCTCCAGAAAACACCACTCGCCCGGCTCGAGTTCGAGCGCAGTCAGGCTCAGCTTGCCGATTGCTGTGCGTTGCAAAGCGGCGCAATGGTTACCGGCGGCAGCCAGCATGCGCTTGACCTGATGATATTTGCCTTGTTCCAGCACGATTTCAAGCTGATGCTCTGCCACCTGACGGCAAAATAGTGCTGCCAGCGGCGCCGGTTCATCATGGAGTTTGACGCCAGCGAGCAATTCGTCAACCAACGCTTGTGTGACCGGTTCAGCAGTCGTGGCCAGATACAGTTTGGGCACGTGACGTTTCGGTGAGGATTGCGCATGAATAAAAGCGCCGTCATCGGACAGCAATAATAAGCCTGTCGTATCGTGATCGAGTCGCCCGACCGGCTGTACGTCGCGCCAGGTAAACTGCTCCGGCAAAATTGTCAGCACACCCGGATGGTGGCTGGGCTTGCGTGAGCATTCAATGGCCGGCGGTTTGTTCAATGCGATATAGACCTGCTCGCGCACTTCCCACTCTTCTTCAAACAGGGTGAAAGTCAAACCCTGCATTTCAAAGACCTGGCGAATGTCGGTTATGGCGGTACCAGCAATGCTGACTTCGCCGTCTTCAATCAATTTGCGGCACCATTTGCGGCTGCCAAATCCTTGCGATTGCAAGATACGGTCAAGGCTCAATTTTGTCATGGCGGCACTGTACCAGATGCCGTGCCGCCATGACTGAAGCGCCCGAACAGTTTATTCGCGCATCGGTGGCACTTGCTGTGTGTCGCCCGACGAGGGTGCGGTGGAGTTATTGGTGCTGGTACCTGCACCACTGCTTGAGTCTGATCCCATCCCTGAACTGCCCGAAGAACCTGAGCTGCCTGATGTACCCGAGCTGCCAGAGCTGCCCGATGGCGCTTTCAAGCCCGTACCCGAATCCTGACCGCCCGAACTGCCACTGCTGCCGGGAGTCATCGGTGCCGGAGGTGCCATGCCGCTTGAGCCGGGGTTGGCTTCATAGGGCCTTGTTTCACTGGGCGTCATGTTTTGCTCGCCGGGTGCGGTCGATGAACCCGAACTGTTGGTGCCTGTGCTTGAGCCACTACCGCCTTCACTATCCTGACTCGTGCCGGTGGGGCTGTCTTTCATCTCGTCGGATTTTTTGTGTTTGCGCGACTTGGAACGCTCTTGTACCGTACCCGTCTCTGAACCGGTTCCGCTGGCGCCAGACTGCATGCCGCTTTGGCCGGAAGACTCCTGGGCTTTGCGTTCAACATCGGCAGCACGGGCTGGGTCGGTGCTTTCACGTACGCCGGGCGGTGGTGGCGGATCAGCTTGTGCCAAGCCAGCGGTAAACAATGCAGACAGCAAAGACAGTAATAAAGCCGGAACGGAATTTTTCATTTTTGACCTCCATACACAGTGGGGAAATAAAAAAATCGATAACGATTTTTTTCGCTCGATACTTTGCCGAAACCATGATCAAAAACATGACCCGACTGCAAATCAGACTGAGCAAATCAGGGCGTAGTTTCATCAAATTGCAATAACGCAGCTGACGAAATCGATCATTGTTGACGATTGACGGAAAAACGATGGAAGAAAAGAAAAAGGAAGAGTAAAAGCCTGCCGGTCTTAGGGAAGGCTTAATGAAGCCTTACTGCGCAGCAGGCTCAGGCAATGCACCAGCAGACGCCGGTGCTGTGTCAGCGGCGGCAGGTGGGACATCGACTGCCAGGCTTTGCGTGTTGTCTGGCACCACAGGCACCGCTGTCAGATCACTGGGGGCCAGCGCTTGCGGCTCGCTTGTGACGGGCTTCAACAAGACCGCAAGCTCAACATATCCTGCAGACAAGGCAATATCACTGGCGTTGAGGTCCAGTTCGTTTTTGGCTGCCAGATCTGCCCCTTCGGCAAGCAGCAGTTGCACCGTGCTCAGATGGCCGCCGCGTGCGGCCATCATCAGCGGCGTGGTTTTGTTGGGTGACTCGGCATCGATATACGCATCCTGTTCGAGCAGACGGCGCACGATTGCGTCAGAGCCTGAAGCCGCGGCGTAATGCAGCGGAGCCCAGCCAGTGCGGTTGATTTCTGCGCCCTGATTGATCAAGGCTGTTGCCGCCTCAATGTCGGACTGAAAAGCGGCAATCATCAAGGCGGTGTCGCCATTGCGCGCGCGCAGGTCAAGATCAATGCCGGGGGTGCGCAGCAGCAGCGCCAATACCGTGCGGGATTTCTCGCGTACGGCAAGAATCAGCGCCGTATCAAACCGTTCCGGTTCGATGGTGTTGGGATCAAAGCCGCGTTCAAGCAACTGCTGGCTGCGTGCGGCATTGTCCATGCGCGCCGCTTCAAACCAGTCATTGAATGAATTCTCCGGTGGCTTTATCGATTCCAGCAGTGTGGACAGATCAGAAAAAAAAGCCAGCGCCAATAGCTGGCGGCGGCCTGGATTAGCTGGCGTGCTCTTCATGGGGAAGTTTGAACAAGGTCTGGAAATTATGCGTTGTTGCTGCGGCTAGCTCTGACAGTGGCAGGCCTTTTAAGTCAGCCAGAAATTCGGCGACATGGCGCACGAAACCGGGCTCATTGGTCTTGCCACGCATGGGCACTGGCGCCAGATAAGGCGAATCGGTTTCGATCAGCATGCGCTCAAGCGGCACCACCCGCGCCACGGCTTGCAAATCTTTGGCGCTCTTGAACGTGACGATGCCAGAGAAGGAAATATAAAAGCCCATCGCAATGGCCGCCTCGGCGAATTCCAGTGATTCGGTAAAGCAGTGCATGACACCGGCAACACCGCCCTGATCGGTGCCGCCTTTTTCTTCCTGCAAAATGCGCAGCGTATCGGCCGCTGCGGCACGGGTATGAATAATGAGCGGCTTACCGCTGGCACGCGAGGCACGGATATGCACCCGAAAGCGTTCGCGCTGCCACTCCAGCTCACCCTTGAGCCTGAAATAATCGAGGCCTGTTTCGCCAATGGCAATGATTTTCGGATGCTGCGCCAGCCTGACTAATTCATCCACGCTGGGTTCGGGCGTCTCTTCGTAATCGGGATGGACACCGACCGAGGCATAGACATTGGGATAGGCTTCGGCCAAAGCCAACACCTGCGGAAATGCAGGCAACTCGACCGACACGCACAGTGCGTGGCTGACCTGGTTTTCCGCCATTTTGCTGAAGATTTCAGGCAGGCGCGCAGCCAGCTCGGGGAAATTGATGTGGCAATGAGAATCGATGAACATACTGCTATTGTAAGCGTTTGGACAGCGCAGGTCGCGCAAGCGTGCCGGAAAAACTAGATGGTATGGGTCGGTCGCGCAGAGGCCAGAGCGGTACCCAGCAGCTCTTCTATGCGCAGCCGGACACGACGTCCGACTTCATCGGCCGGGAAATGTATGCCTATGCCCTGGGTGTGATTATTACTGGCGCCTGCCGGCGTAATCCACGCAACCTTGCCAGCAACCGGATAGCGGTTCTCGTCCTGCATCAACGAGAGCAATAAAAAAATGTCTTCGCCGAGCTGGCACGTTCTGTTGGTCGGCACGAAAATGCCGCCATTTTGCAAGGCGGGCATATAGGCAGCGTACAAGGCAGAGCGCTCACGAATGGCCAGCGACATGACGGCTGGGCGCAATGCAGAAGTATCGGTTGAAGAAGGCTCTGACATGGCAAGTGATAGAGATCAGTGAGAGTGGTCAGTATTTGTTTGAAAAATTGAATCACTATGTTTGTTGATCAGGCATAAGTACCTAAGCAAAAATACACACGTAATCAAGCAGCATGTCTTCAATGAACAAACGCCCCGATAGCGGATGGTCTGCCACCGCACGCCGGGCTCCGGCATCACGCAAAGCTTGCTGCAAACGTGACACCGAGACCTTGGCCGCCAATGCGGCTAGTGCTTTCTGATGACGCGGGTAGTAACGTACACGACCGCTGAGCTTGCAAGAAAATAAGTCGTATAGCCAGCGCTGCTGCCATGCCACTAACAAAGCCAGCGGTGTTTTTTGTAGTCGCTCGGCCACGCCCAGTGCACCTGCCGCGTCCGGCCTGGCCAACTGCATAAGCAAATCATCGCGCGCCTCAGCCGTACCATCTTGCGAAGCCGCCAGAGCGGACAGCGGAGCACCGCCCTGCTCTGCCAGCCAGCGTTCTGCATCAGCCACCTGCTGAACTTGTAGCCATGCCAGTGCTTCGGACGGTGCCGGCATTCCGAGCGCAATTTTTCGGCAACGTGAAAGTATGGTCGGCAGCAAACGCTCTATGCGGTGAGCAACCAGCAGAAACACGGTGTCTGACGGTGGTTCTTCCAGTGTTTTCAATAAGGCATTGGCCGACGCGCTGTTGAGCGCTTCTGCCGGATACAAGGCCACCACGCGCAAACCGGCTCTGTGGGTGGACACATTCATGAAGCTTGCCAGCGAGCGGATTTGTTCAATGCGAATATCTTTGGACGGTGCGCGACTGGCGCTGGCCGTTTTTTTGGCTGCCGGCTCGGCAGCTTCCGCCCCTTCCTCGTCCCCCTCGCCCTGCTCCAGAACTTCTGGACGAACGCGCCGATAGTCAGGATGGCTGTATTGCGTAAACCAGCCACACGCTGCGCAATTGCCGCAGGCATGCCCGCCCTCTAATGGGGTGTCGCATAAGAGCGATTGCGCAAAGCGTTCGGCGAAATCGATTTTGCCTATGCCCTCGGCGCCATGAAACAAAATCGCATGCGGCAGTCGTTGCCGCAGTTGTTGTAACTGCTGCCAGTCGTGCTGCTGCCAGGGATAGATGAGTGGGGCCATCAATGGCTTACAAGGTCGCGAGCAGTTGCGCTATTTGCGCATTCACCGCAGCGATAGTCTGGGTGGAATCGATGATGCGAATGCGGGCCGGAAATTGCGCAGCACGTTGCAAATAAGCGGCCCGGGTGGCGGCAAAAAATGTTTCCTTTTCTTTTTCGAATTTATCCAGCGTCCGGTGTTTGTCGAGACGCTGGCGCGCCACCTCCAGCGGCACATCGAACAACAAGGTCAGGTCGGGCTGCAGATGCGGATGCACCCATTGCTCCAGCACGCTCAGTTTATCCAGTGACAGATTGCGCCCGCCACCCTGATACGCAAAACTGGCGTCGGTAAAACGGTCGGTAATAACCCAGTCGCCACGCGCCAGCGCTGGTGCAATCACTTGGGCAATATGCTCGCGCCGCGAAGCAAACATCAGCAAGGCTTCGGTTTCCAGATGCATGGTTTCCTGCAACAGCAGTTCGCGCAGTTTTTCACCCAAAGGTGTGCCGCCGGGCTCACGGGTGGTGATCACGGTTTTACCACTGGCGCGTAATTGCTCGGCCACCGCGCCGACGTGGGTCGACTTGCCCGCGCCGTCTATGCCTTCAAAACTGATGAATTTACCCAGTGCCATAAGTCTTTGCGTTTGATTGTTGTGTCAGTTGATTGATTAGTTGATGCAAGCATCAGCGTTGATATTGGTTCACAGCCTTGTTATGGTCCGCAAGGTTTTCTGAAAACTGGCTGCTGCCGTCACCGCGGGCCACAAAATACAAATCATTGGTCAGCGCCGGATTCAATGCCGCTTCCAGTGCCGCCATGCCGGGCAAGGCAATTGGCGTGGGAGGCAATCCGCTGTGACGATAAGTATTGTAAGGCGTGTCTGTCTGCAAATCTTCGCGACGGATATTGCCATCGAAGCGGATGCCCATGCCGTAAATGACGGTGGGATCAGTTTGCAGCAGCATGCCGCTTTTCAGTCGATTGACAAATACTGCGGCAATCCGCTTGCGATCCGCTTCCTTGCCGGTTTCTTTTTCTACGATAGAGGCCATGATCAGCGCCTCATACAAGGAGTCATAAGGCAGGTTCGGCGCGCGCTGGTTCCAGGCTTGCTCGAGCTTTTTTTTCATTTGCGCATAGGCGCGCTGATAAATCTGCAAATCGCTGGTGCCACGTTCAAACTGATAGGTGTCCGGATAAAACAATCCTTCCGGAGCCGGATAACCCGGGGCCACCTTGTCCATCAATGCCTGCGCGGACAGGGTTGCCGTGTCTGCCGTCAGCCATTTTTGACGGGCCACTTCAGCCCGCATCTGGGCAAAGGTCCAACCTTCAATAATGGTTAAGGATTCTTTGATGGTGTCGCCTTTCACCATCTGCTCCAGCAATGACAAGGGAGTTGCACCTGCGGCCAGGCGATAGCTGCCGGCTTTCAGCGAAGCTGCACGACGCGTGCCACGCGCCAGCATTTCCATCAGTACCGGTGAGGCTGGAACACCTCCCGCTTGCAACTGTCGCATGGCGCTACGCACGCCACTGCCCGGCTTGATGGTAAATTCAATGAGCTTGTTGACTTCGGTGGCCAGCGGCTGGCTGGCCCAGTAGGCAAGGTAAGCTAACAGTCCTGCAAGCAGGATGAATAGTAAAACTGCGATTTTTTTTATGACTGCCATTGTTAACCTCAAAATACCCTGCCGCAGACTTTGCAGCAGTTTCAACGCACTTTTTACAGCGCTACTATAATTTGTCCAACATGATAAACGCCAAACCGCTTTCCTCCCGATTTTATGCTTGAGACTTCTAACGCCTGGGAGAACTTCCTGATCAGTCAGGGCGCACGCTCTGTAGCCTCTAAGCAAGCAGCAGAGTTAGACTTCGGCCCAGAAAAAACAAGCCCCGGGCAAGGTTTTATTTCCCCGCTGACCCATCTGGGTGTGCTGGCTGCTGTTGGCGAAGACGCCGCGAATTTTTTGCATAACCAGTTAACCAACGATGTGCTGGGCCTGGAAGAAACTGGCGCCCGTCTGGCCGGATACTGCTCGCCCAAAGGTCGCTTGCTGGCCACCATGCTGGTCTGGAAAACCGAAGAAACGATTTATCTGGCCATGCCGCGCAGCTTGTTGGCTGCAGTGCAAAAGCGTTTGCAGATGTTCATCCTGCGCGCCAAGCTCAAGCTCAGCGACGTTAGCGACAGCATGATTTTGTTAGGGCTGGCGCTGCCAAAAAATCAAACCAGCGTCAGTTTCCCGCTTTTGCCAACTGCCGCATACACAGCTCAAGCTTCTGATGCCGGCAAGCTGATTGCACTGCCAGAGTCTCAACAACTGAGCCGCTATCTTTGGGCCGGCACGCTGCAACAGGCTATGGCCACATGGACCAAGCTGGCCGCTGAACTGCCGCCAGCCCCTGCCAGTCTGTGGCGCTGGAGCGATGTGCTTGCTGGCACGCCGCAGATTACGCCTGCCACACAAGAACAGTTTGTGCCGCAGATGATCAACTTTGAAATCATTGGTGGCGTGAATTTCCGTAAAGGCTGCTATCCGGGTCAGGAAATCGTCGCCCGCAGCCAGTATCTGGGCAAATTCAAACGTCGCATGCAATTAGCCCGGATTGAAGACTCTGAAGTGGCGCCCGGCATGGAAGTCTTTGCCAGCAATGACGCACAGCAGCCTTGCGGCATGATCGTCAACGCCGAACATGGGCCAGACGGCAAGCTCGTTTGTCTGGTTGAGATCAAACTCGATGCGCGCAATGAAGCGGTGCATCTTGGCCACGCCCAGGGACCACTTTTGCATTTCATCGACTTGCCCTATGCGCTGCCTGAATCAAACTGAGCCAGGCTCTGCTTAGCTGAATATGGATATCTATATTTATTATCGTGTTGACGCTGTTGCGGCAGAGCGGCTGCAGGCACAAGTAGCGGCAATGCAGCTGCAACTGTCCGAACAATGGTCGGTTCAAACTGCCCTTAAGTGTCGCGCTGAGCAAGATCAAGGCGCAGGCACTTCCCAGACCTGGATGGAAATTTATCAAGACGTACCGCAGGGATTTTTACCTGCGCTGCAGTCTGCTGTCGAGCGCGCTGACATCTTGCAAAGCATATCCGGTGAGCGCCATGTTGAAACCTTTTTGGATATGCTGGCATGTGCCTGATCGTCTTTGCCTGGAAGCTGCTTCCCGATTGCCCATTGTTGCTGGCAGCGAATCGTGACGAGTTTTTTGCGCGCCCCGCAGAAGCGGCGCAATGGTGGCAAGACCAGCCGCATATTTATGCCGGCCGCGATCTGCAAGGCGGTGGTACCTGGCTGGGGATGGACAAGCAAGGACGGTTTGCCGCACTAACTAATATTCGCAACGGCGCTGATAAACGACCCAACGCGCCTTCGCGTGGCGCGCTGGTTGCCAATTATTTGCGTGGTCAACAAGATGCACTGACCTATCTTAAGCAGCTCGCTGAAAACGCGGATCAATTCCAAGGCTTCAATCTGATTGTCGGCGATGCGGAACAATTATTTTGTTTTTCCAATGCGGATGACGGCGGCATACAGCAACTTGCGCCCGGCATTTATGGATTATCCAACGGCGCACTCAACACGCCGTGGCCCAAGGTCGTGCGGGCGAAAGCCCAGTTTGCCAGCCTGCTCTGCCAGAGCGCACCCGACGAAGCGTATTTCGACATGCTGAGCGACACCTCGCCGGCATCGGACTGCCGCTTGCCCAAGACGGGTGTGAGTCTGGAATGGGAACGCCTGCTGTCTTCCATTTTTATTGAATCAGCCGATTACGGCACCAGGGTATCGACCCTGCTCAGAATCAATGCCAACAATAGCGCACAACTTGTTGAACGCATGATTCGCTAAGCACGCTGACAACGCAGATAGTCCATCACGGACTTCGACGCAAACGCAGTACGACAAATTCCCCTTCTCATCTGCACTCAACAATGGGCCGCTGCATTGCCTCGCTAGTTCTGCACGTTCATCCAAATACTGTTCGCTGATTTTGTCGTGCCCGGTCTGCTCAGCAGCGTTGCCTGAACAGCACACCACGAAAAAATTTTAGGCGTTAAGCATTCGCAGTTATAAAAAATAGTTCATTCTGCAATCAGCTTCGCCATGCACTGGCAGTGCCAGCGAGACGAGAATATTTTTTTATCGAGTGCCCAGTTTTCGAACGTTAATTTCAATACTTAATTGAATGAATTTTTGGAGGGACTATGCAAGTCATATACGAGGAAAGACAAAATCAAACGGATATCGAACAAAAATTAACAAGCCATTTTGCTGGTTTTATGGAAGATGAAAACGGCATGAAAGCTATGCGCAATCGCTTTCATCGCGACGGTTATCTGAATTTTAAAAATTTTAGTTTTTTACCCAAAGCGCTCCTCGAAGGCATCCATCAGGAAGTCCATCATTTGCTGAGCAAGAACGCCATCCGGCGTGATGTGAGCGTTGCTTCAACCGGCAATACCTATCGCAAAATGTACAACGTCAATCAGCCGGAAATAAAACAAGACGGCAAGCTGATTCCACTCGTTTATGAATCTCCTGCGTTAAAAAAATTTCTCGGCAATATTGCCAACGATGACATCGTCTCCTGCTGGGAGCAGGAGCAATATCTCATTACCAAACTCAGCCATCCCGGCGACACCCACGGCTGGCATTGGGGCGACTATCCGTACACGATGATCTGGATCATCGAAGCGCCGGCAGACCCCTCAATAGGCGGCGTCCTGCAATGTGTGCCGCACACGGAATGGGATAAGAATAATCCGCGCATCTGGGAATACATTCTCTCCAATGACATTCAGTCCTACCACCACTTAAAGGGTGATGTGTATTTTCTGAAATCGGACACCACCTTGCATCACGTGGTGCCGATTCAGCAGGAAACCACTCGCATCATCCTCAATACCTGCTGGGCCAGTGCACATGACCGGCGCCAAGAAGTTGCGCATGAAAGTATCGATGTGATCTGGGGTACGGAGTCGCGCACCGCACACGCTGAATAAGCCAGTGTTTTGCGACCTAAAGTGTCCGTCTTTCTGCACGCATCTTCATCAACGCTTGTATACATTGAAAGATCTTCATGATGGCTATTTCTCAAGACACCTTTAAAGCCAACACGGCCTATGTGATGCGCGACCCGGATGTGGGTCAGAGCGCGCAAGAATTCATGGATGAGCAAATCGAGTTCACCTTGCAGCACAGAGCAACCACACATCCATTTTTGGAAACCTACGCAAAAAACGGCTTGCCCAAAGAAGCCAGCAAGGTGCTGTATCTGGAGACCCTGCATTACTTTAAATACCTGCCGTTTTATGTATGCGGGATTTCCACCATTACGCGCGACGAAGCGATGCTGCGCGCGATTGCTTTCAATGCCCGCGATGAATTAGGCCAACTCAAATCGCATGCAGATATTTACCATGAATTTTTGCTGAAAAAAGGCATTAGCGAAGAAGAGATTACGCACTACCAGTGCCTGCCCGGTACACGTGCGCTCAACGATGGCATCCGGGCCTTGTATTCGACGCCACCTTTGCAAAAAGCAATGGGTGCCTTATTTGCCGATGAGGCCATGTCGGCTTCAATGGTGTCGAAATACAACGATGGCTTGATCAGGGAAGGCTTGAGTGAACGCGACCGCGGCTTCTGGACCTTGCATATGCAAGTCGAAGTTGGCCATTCCAATGCGATTTTCAACGTGATGGAAAAGCACTTGCAGACACAGCAAGAGCGCCAGACCTTCATTGAAGGCATTCATCAATATCTGCACCTGATGGAAATGTATTGGGATGGCATCGCGGCCAAAATCAAGGGAATGGCACATCATGGATAACAAAAACGATATCAGTAATGGGCTGGCGTTTGGCGTGGGTGCGACCTTGTTGTGGGGCTCCTACCCGCTTTGGTACAAGCCGCTGGCGCAGTTGAACTCATTGCACTTGCTGTCCTGGCGCATCGTCTTTGCCGAAGTCTGCCTGCTCGCTCTCATCATCATCACCAAACGCCTCGGCAGCCTCGGGGCCACGCTTAAATCGGTTCGGTTCATCAATGTACTGACAGTGGCTGGGGTGCTAGGCGTCTGGTGGCTGCTCTACATCTACGGCATCATGACCGGGCGGGTACTGGAAGTCGCCTTTGGTTATTTTCTGAGTCCGATCATGAGCATGGTGGTATCCCGCCTCGTGTTCAAAGAAAAGCTGTCAGGCAACCAGGCTTTCGCTTTTGCGTTAGCGCTTGGCGGCGTCACCTTGATGGCCTTTCAGTTATTAAGCCTGCAGTCCTTTCCGTGGATCGCCATCGTCATCGGCTTTTGCTATTCCTTCTATGGTCTGTTCAAGAAAAAAGTACCCGGAGACCCGCTGGTGGTACAAAGCCTGGAGATTGCCCTCTTGCTGCCCTTTGCACTGATTTTTTTAGTGCTGGCCAGACTCAACGGTGAAGGACATTTTTTCATGCAATCCGGCAGCATTGATTTGCTCTTGCTGGCTACTGGTCTGATCACGGTCCTGCCTCTGTGGTGGTACAGCCGCGCCGCCAAGCTGCTGCCTATGATGACGCTGGGCTTTTTGCAATTCATTCCACCGACCTGCAATTTTTTGCTGGCGACGCTGGTTTATCACGAGACCGTCTCGCCGCTGAAATTCGCCGCCTTTTTCCTGATCTGGACTGCGCTGGCAGTGTTTACCTGGGATTCGGTACAAAAGCAAAAAAAAGCTGCCGCGCTGGAAGCGGCTGCCTGATGCATTTCATTCATTTGCCATCGAGGTCATCAACATGTCAAAAATCGCGGTCGTAGGCTGTACCGGTGCAGTCGGCATCACTATGCTTGAATTACTGGAAAACACGGAACATGAAGTGGTTTGCATGGCTTCAGCGCGCTCGGCCGATCAGATACTCAGACTTGGTCAGCGTGAATATGAAATTGAAGAATTTTCAGTTGCCGGCTGCGCAGACTGCGACATTGTTTTTTTGTGCGTATCCGGTCAGTTTTCAAGCAAGTTCGGACCGACGCTGGCGAAATTTTCTACCGTCATTGATAACTCTTCAGCATTTCGTTATCACGATGAAATACCGCTGCTGGTGCCACCGATAAACGGCAGTAGCTATCGCGGCGAATCATTAATCGCCAACCCCAACTGTTCTTCAGCCATTGCGTTAATGGTGCTCGGGCCTTTGCATGCCGAATTCGGGCTGGACAGCCTGATTATTTCCACCTATCAGGCAGCCAGCGGCGCTGGCCGCCCTGCAATGGCAGAGCTACTGGAGCAGACCCGACTGTTTGACGACTATGGAACAGATAATACGAGCGTCAATTTTCCACACAATCTGGCCTTTAACGTCATTCCGCAGGTCGACAGTTTCGAAGACAACCTCTACACCAGAGAGGAAATGAAAATGGTCTGGGAAATACGCAAAGTACTCAGGCAGCCGGAACTGGCCATCAGTGCCACAGCTGTTCGAGTACCGAGCTTGCGTTCTCATGCCGAGAGTCTGTGCATTCGTTTCAAGAAACGCCTGCCATCACTGGAGAGCATACGCAAGCTGCTGCGTGAATCGCCCGGGGTCGAGGTGATTGACGACCCAAAACAGCAACGCTATCCGATGCCTGTCACTTCCAGCTACAAGCATGCCGTTGAGGTCGGACGTCTGCGCTACAACCTGATCTACGGGGAATTCGGGCTGGACCTGTTTGTCAGCGGCGACCAGCTCTTGCGCGGTGCAGCCTTGAACGCGTTTGAAATCATGCAGCTCGTCACTGACTGATTGCCGTGCCCATTCATCAATTTTTTGTACTCGTCGGCTGCCTGATTCTTGCCGCGTTGATGCGCTACCTGTCCGGGCCACTGCGCATACCGGCCGTGTTTTTGCATCTGCTCATCGGTATAGGGCTGGGGCTGTTTCTCAAATCGGGCCTGGCTGGCGACGAACTGGCATTTTTACAAAATGGCGCAAGCCTGGAGAGTTTTAAACTCATTGGCTGGCTGGGGATTTTACTGTTGATGGCGCTGGGCACCACTGAAGATAAACAATACACGGGCAGTGGCGGCTGGCTGCAGGTGAGTAGCATCAGCATTATGGGTTTTGGCGGCACTTTTTTAGTAGCCAGCTTGCTGGGTTTTGGCATCAGCCGCCTGCAACCGAATCTAATGGGCGTGCTGGCAGATCCATTGATCTTTTCCTTCGCCATTGGCTTAGCCTGTGCGGTCACTGCATTGCCGGTTTTAGTCTCGCTCCTGCATGAACACGATCAGCATCAAAGCAAGATTGGCAGGCTCGCCATCCGTGTGGCTGTATTTGATGACCTGTGGCTTTGGCTGGTGTTGATCGTCGTATTGGGTATGGTCAGCCTGCATGCCAATCCCGCCCTGCATCTGCTAAAGGTCTGCGCCTTTGTTGTCTGCGTGCTGTTTGTATTGAAGCCCTTGCTACGGTATTTATATAAAAAACTGCCCGATTTAAAACCAGCCAATCGCATTATTCTGGGTCTGAGTCTGATCGTGATGATGGCCATGACCAGCGAAGCAATCGGCACCCACGCGCTGTTCGGTGCATTTCTGACTGGTCTGATTTTGCCGGCACCGGCACTGAAATTTTTGAAAGAGCGCTTGCTGTCGTTCAGTCAGATATTGCTGTTGCCTTTTTTCTTCATCACCACCGGCATGAATGTTAATTTATTTTTCGACAGCAGCAGCTTCATCTTTTTGGCTGCGTTGTTTATCTTTGCCGGCATCGCGCTGAAAATATTCTTCGTCAGTATCGCTGCACGCGTGAGCGGCCTATCCTGGACGGAGTCTGTTGAACTGGGCACGCTGTTGCAGTGCAAGGGCTTGATGGAGATTGTCGCTCTGGGGCTGTTATATGACGCGCAGATTATTGGCGCGCAAATTTTTTCAGCCCTGATCGTCATGGCTTTGTTCTGCACCGTCGCCACTTTGCCATTACGCTCCTGCGTAATATGGATAAGGCACGCAAGACGCGAAACGGCTCCTGTTTTGCACAGCCAGTTGGAATTGTAAAACCGTCGTCCCGATGAAAATCGGGACCCAGTGTCTTTCATCAACCAAAAAAATAGTCTAAATTTCTAAACAGACACTCAAACATCCAACCGGCGCACCATCATCACATGGCGGATACCGGCTTCGATGAACTCTGCACCTTCTGCGATAAACCCATGCCGTTGATAAAAGGCTTGTGCGTAAAGCTGGGCATGCAAGATCAGCGTAGTGTGGCCCAGACGCTTTGCTTCATGCAGCAAGGCTTCCAGCAACAGGCTGCCGATTCCTTGCCGGCGCATTGACTGGCTGACTGCCATCCGTCCCAGATGCCCATCGGGCAAAAGCCGGCCGGTAGCAACGGGCTCACTGTTGGCGTCATAAGCCACTGCGTGCAGACTGACCGCATCGGCCTCATCCCATTCGAGTTCAACCGGCACGCCCTGCTCAATAACAAACACTTCTATGCGCAGGCGCTGCGCGTCCTCACGCAAGCTGTCCCAGTCGCCAACGACAATGTGCAAGCTCATGTCAGCACGCCAAGACCTTGCTCGAACTCTGCCAGCCTGCTGCGCCATGTAGCAGGCACCGGTTCGCTTTTGCGCACGCGGCTATCTGCATGCACATACACCATCTCGCCCGAGATTAGCAACGCTTCTGCGCGGTAGATTTCCAGCACAAACCGCAATGAGCTGCGACCAAGTTCGGCGCAGCGCACGCCTATTTCCAGCACATCATCGAAGCGCGCCGGTGCGTGATATTCAATGCCTGCCTTGCGGGCAAATAGCTCCAGGCCCGCTGCCGATTGCGCCAGCACACCCGGCAAAGCGGTGGCGCGCCAGTATTCGGTGAAGGCGACGTCGAAATAATTCAGATAGTGGCCGTTGAATACAATCGCCTGCATATCCACTTCAGACCAGCGCACGCGCAGTGTATGAAAAAAACTGAAATCTTGTCGTGCCATATGTTTATTCGACCAAAAAACGGCGAATCAATTGATTCACCCGCTGTGGCTGTTCATGCACCACCCAGTGCGTGGCGTCTGGCAGTCGTTCGATTTGCAGATCATCGACGAAGGCGTCCAGTCCTTCGAGCAAAATTGGCAGCAATGCCTGATCCTGCTCGCCCCAGATCACCCTTACCGGCACATGGCAGCAGAAACTTGAGGGGTCAAGGTCTAATCCCGCAGCGCCTGTTTCGGTCGCCGTTGGTGGATGCAGCGGCGAAGCCCGATAGTAGTTAACGCCGCCGATCAACCCATGCGCCCAGCAAGCGTGATAACGCTTGCGTGTCGCTTCATCAAACCAGTTCGCCTGCGAGCGGCCCATGCCAAGAAACAGCTGCTCCATCACACGAAAATCCTCTTTGGCCAAAGCTAATTCGGAGCCGGGCGCACGCAACCAGTTCATATACTCGCTGGCGGCCTGCTGAGCCGGATTGTGTGCGAGCGCTTCGGCAAATAAAAACGGGTGCACTGCATTAATCACAATCAGCCGCTGTACCAGTTTGGGCTGGGACATGGCGATATTCCAGGCAATCGCCCCACCCCAGTCATGCGCGACCAGCACGCACTGCTTGTAACCCAGGAAGGCCACCAACTGCTGCAGGTCTTGCGCAATCAGTTTCGGTTTGTACGCCGCCACCTCGGATGGCATATCGGACAAATTAAAGCCGCGCAGATCGGGTGCCACCGCAAAATAATCCAGACCGAATTCTTCCAGCTGGGCCTGCCATGCAAACCAGCACTCCGGAAAACCATGCAGAAACAGCAGCAAAGGCCGCCCCTGCTGACCAGCACTGGCGTAATGCAGCCGCGTGCCATTCGGCAGCAACGCATAGTGCCCGGACTGCACGGCGGCTGACATCAGGCTGACTCCTTGAGCGCTGCCTGCAGTTTTTCCCGCACATGCGGGGTGGCCGCATACGGGTCGGTCGGATTGCGGCCAGTGACGATATCTTCCATCCGGGTTTGCACATTGCCCAATGCAGCCGGGTGCGAGTAAATATAAAACTGCCTGTCCCTGATCGCGGCAAAGGTATTCTCAGCCACTTCAGCGGCACTGACCTTGCCCGAGGAAACGGCTTTTTCCATACCTGCTTGCGACGCCAGCTGGCTGGCAGTGGGGGCGGCGGCCGGTACATCGTCAGGGCGATTGCGATGCGACTGACTGATGCCTGTTTGTACAAAATACGGACACAACACGGAGGCGCCGATCGGTGCGCCGACCAGATCAAGGTCGTGATACAGCGTCTCGGACAAGGACACCACCGCGTGTTTGGAGACGTTATACACGCCCATCGCTGGCGGATTGAGCAGGCCTGCCATCGATGCCGTATTGACGATATGGCCTTCATACCCGGGATCGTTTTTTGCACATGCCAGCATCAAGGGTGTGAACACCCGCACGCCATGAATGACACCCCAGAGATTAACGCCCAATACCCATTCCCAGTCAGCCTGCGTACTTTCCCACACCAGGCCACCCGCACCGACACCGGCGTTATTGAATACCAGATGCACTGCGCCAAAACGCGCCATTGCGGCTGCAGCCAAGGCTTCAACTTGCTCGCCCTTGCGCACATCGCAAGGCATGGCCAGCACTTGCGCGCCCAGACCTTCCAGCTCGGCGGCGGTTGCAGCCAGGGCTTGCTGTTGCACATCGGCCAGTACCAGTCGCATACCCAGACGCGCACCGACCAAGGCAAACTCACGGCCAAAACCACTGGCCGCGCCCGTGATGACTGCGACCCGATTATGGAAATTTTTCATTTCTGACCTTAAACGAGTTTGACTAACTGCTTGCCGAAATTTTTGCCGCGTAACAGGCCCAGGAAAGCTTCCGGTGCAGCCGCCAGACCATCGGCCACGGATTCGCGGAATTTCAGTTTGCCTGTTGCGACCAGTGCGCCGATTTCCGACAAGCCTTGCGGCCATAAATCCATGTGTTCTGAAATGATGAAGCCTTGCATCATCAACCGCATCGACAAAATCACCCGCGTGTTATGAATCGGCATCGGCTCGCCGTCATAGCCTGAAATCAGACCGCAGAGAGCAATGCGTCCAAACGGATTCATGCGAGCCAGGACCGCATCCATCACCACACCACCGACGTTTTCAAACAAGCCGTCAATACCATTCGGTGCTGCCGCTTTGACATCCTTGAACAGATTGCCGCCTTTGTAATCAACGCAGGCGTCGAAG
The DNA here is from genome assembly GCA_947451925.1 of Burkholderiales bacterium. Lineage (GTDB taxonomy): Bacteria > Pseudomonadota > Gammaproteobacteria > Burkholderiales > Burkholderiaceae_D > Pernthalerella. The sequence continues at coordinate 18,719 of CANGAW010000024.1, forward strand.
CCTAATTCATTGACCACGTAGTCGCATTTTTCCTTGCCGCCAGCTATGCCAATCACACGGCAGCCGCGCAGCTTGGCCAGCTGACCGACCACGGTGCCGACTGCACCACTGGCTGCGGACACGGCAATCGTGTCGCCAGCTTTTGGCGCAATGATTTTGGTCAGGCCGTACCAGGCCGTCATGCCCGGCATGCCGACCACGCCCAAATAGGCCGACAGGGGAATATGCGTGGTGTCGACTTTTTTCAGCATCACGCCGTCGCTGACGGCCATTTCGGTCCAACCCAGCATGCCAACGACTTTATCGCCAGCCGCAAAATGCGGATTGCGCGATTCGACCACTTCACCTGCCGTGCCACCTATCATCACTTCATCAATGGCTTGTGGCGCGGCATAACTTTTCACGTCTTCCATGCGCATGCGCATGTAAGGGTCGAGCGACAGATAATGATTGCGCACCAAAACTTCACCGTCGCGCAATGCTGGTAGCGGCACCGACTCCAGTCGAAAGTTATTAACGCTGACCACGCCCTGCGGACGGGAAGCAAGCACGATTTGCTGATAATTTGACATGGGAATCCTTAATGTAATTGAGTGTGAGTCAGAGTTTGCTGGCGATATCGAGCCGCTTGATGTACTTGAATGTTCCCATGGCCTTGGCCACGAGTTTGTCGCCGTCATAGACTTCGCCCTCGCAAAAGCACAGGGTTGTCGAGCGATGAAATGCGAAACCTTTGGCCATGATGCGATGGCCCGGCTTGCCAGCCGGCTGCAGGAAACTGGTTTTCATTTCAACCGTGACCCCCGAGCGGGCATCGGGGTCGAGTGAGCGGCCAGCCAGTGACATCACCACGTCAAGCAAGGTCATGGTCACGCCGCCGTGCGTGACCTGCCAGCTGTTCATGTGTTGCTCACCAAGGTTTAAGGCCACTTCGGCACGGCCGTTTGCCATGCCAAGAAACTCGACACCCATTTGTGAAAGAAATGGAATGTCGTTCGGAAAAGGCTGCGACATGGGGCGTGCTTAACTCAGGATCGCAGAGACGCCGCCATCAACAGCCAGAGTCTGACCCGTAATGTGCTTGCCGGCGTTTGAGGCAAACAGCATCACCGCGCCTTTCAGGTCTTCATCGTCGCCGAGTCGGCGCAGTGGCGCGCGGGAAGCCATTTCTTCCGTGCCGAGTTTTTCGAGCAGGCCTTTGGTCATTTTTGAAGGGAAAAATCCGGGTGCAATCGCATTGACCGTAATGCCGTACTGACCCCACTCCCCTGCCAGCGTACGGGTGAAATTAATCACCGCAGCCTTGGAAGTATTGTAGGCAATGGTCTGCATGCTGGAAGCACCATTGCCACCCAAGCCGGCAATGGACGCCACATTTACAATGCGACCGTATTTGCGCGGAATCATGCACAGCTTGCCGACTGCCTGTGACAGCAAAAAGATGCTGCGAATATTTAAGTTCATCACCTTGTCCCAGGCTGCAACCGGATGATCTTCAGCCGGCGCGCCCCAGGTGGCACCTGCGTTGTTGACCAATATATCAATATGGCCCAGCGTCTTTAATGCCGCTTCTACCAGAGGCATCACCGCAGCCTCCTGACCCAGATCGGCGGCCACAGCGGTGGCATCGATGCCAAGCTGTTTAAGATGGGCGACGGCTTCATCAAGCTCGCTTTGCTTGCGCGAAGAAATGACGACTTTTGCGCCTTGCTCACCAAGCGCCTGCGCCATTTGCAGGCCAAGTCCGCGCGAGCCGCCGGTAATCAAGGCGGTCTTGCCGGTTAAATCAAATAATTGCTGGACGGTGTGCATCAACGCTCCTGTTTTTTTAATTGACTTCGTAATCCATGCATTGGCGCGCACTTCTCACAGCACCAACGAAAGGTTTGAGTGCCTGATGTTGCGGATGATTTTGATAAGCGTCCAGCGCGGCTACGGACGCAAACTCGGAATACAAAACCACGTCGTAGGTGGCTTCGAGTCCGGGCTGGGCAATTGCCACTTCAAACTTCAGCACGCCGGGGACAATATCGGCACAGGCATCGAGCAAGGCCTTCATTTTCAGTGCATTGGCGGCCTTGTCAGCGCCTTCGGCATGGTCTTTCAATTGCCACATCACGATATGTTTGATCATCGCTATACTTTCCTTAAAACCAGTTGTCCTGCATGTCCAGGGTTGTGGTGTCCAGTGTTGCCAGCAGATCAAGTTGCGCATCTACTTTGGGCAGTTCCCAGCGGAAGAACCAGCGGCAGGCCTGCTGCTTGCCGGCGTAAAAATCGGCATCACCTACTGACATCGGCAACGCTGCCAATGCTTGTTCGAGCCAGATCCAGCTCAGCACCAGATGACCGAAGGCTTCCAGATAGAGCGAGGCATTGGCCAGTGTTTTGTTCAGGTCACCAGCAGCATGCAGCAGGCTGGTGACTTCCAGCAGGCGCTGCCAGCGCTGTGACAGTGCGGCACCCAGACCTGACAAATGTGTGTTCGTTGTTTTACTGATGGTGGCCTGCACTTTTGCGCTTAACAGTGCGAGTGCTGCGCCATTGCGCATCGTCACTTTACGTCCCAGCAGATCGAGGCCCTGAATGCCGTGCGTGCCTTCATGAATGGGATTTAAGCGGTTGTCCCGATAGAACTGTTCAACATCATATTCACGGGTATAGCCATAACCGCCATGCACCTGAATGGCCAGACTGTTCGCTTCCAGACACCATTGCGAAGGCCATGACTTGGCAATCGGCGTCAAAATATCCAGCAGCAAAGTGGCGGCTTCGCGTGCGCTGGCATCTTCTGCTGTTTTTTCTTCATCGACCAGCCGCGCGCAATACAGGGTTAACGCCAACCCGCCTTCGACATAGGCTTTTTGCGCCAGCAGCATGCGCTTGACATCGGTGTGGGCAACGATTGGAATTTGCGGCTGGACCGGGTCTTTGCTTGAGGGATGCCGACCCTGTGGCCGGTTGCGTGCGTAGTCGAGCGCATGCAGATAACCTGTGTAACCCAACATGACCGCACCGAGACCAACGCCGATGCGGGCTTCGTTCATCATGTGAAACATGCCGGCCAACCCCTGATGCAGGGTGCCGACCAGATAGCCGATTGCGCCGGGTTTGCCTTCGGGCTGGAATTTGCCTTCGCCAAAATTGAGCAGACAATTGGTGGTGCCGCGGTAGCCCATTTTGTGATTCAGTCCGGCCAGCACAACGTCATTGCGCTCGCCCAGCGAGCCATCGGTATTGACCAGCCGTTTCGGCACGATGAACAGCGAAATGCCTTTGACACCCGCAATCAGTTTGCCGTCCGGCCCCGGTACTTTGGCCAGCACCAGATGAATAATGTTTTCGGACAGATCATGCTCGCCACCGGAAATCCACATCTTGTTGCCGCGCAGACGGTAGCTGCCGTCAGGCTGCAGATCGGCACGGGTGCTTATGTCGGACAGGCTGGAACCGGCTTGCGGTTCGGACAGGCACATGGTGCCGAAAAAACGTCCGCTCAACATGGGTTTGACGAACTGCTCAATCTGCTCGGGCGAGCCACATTTGAGCAAGGTGTTGGCGTTGCCTATCGTTAGAAACGGATAAGCCGAAGTACCGACATTGGCGCCCTTGAACCAGGCAAAGCCGGCCTTCTCGATTAGGCAGGGCAATTGCATGCCGCCCATTGCGTAATCATGGCCGGCGGCGATCAGACCGGCGTCACAAAATTTCTTCAAAGCCTTGCCAACTTCGGGAATCATCGTGACGGATTCGCCATCGAAATGCGGTTCGTGCTGGTCGGCTTTTTTATTGTGGGGTGCGAATTCTTCGGTGGCCAGTTGCTCGCACAAGTCGAGCACGGCATCAAAGGTTTCGCGATTGTGGTCAGCGAAACGCGCCCGCTTGCTTAATGCGGACGCGTCCAGCCATTCGTAGAGCAAAAAATCCAGATCGCGTCTGGACAGAATGCGTGAGGCTAAAGTTTCAGACATGGATCAGCGAACTCTGCGGCTGGTCTTACACCACCTCAAACAAGCCTGCTGCACCCTGACCGCCGCCGATACACATGGTGATGACCACATATTTGACGCCACGACGTTTGCCTTCGATTAAGGCATGACCGGTCAGGCGCGCACCGGATACACCGTAAGGATGGCCCAGAGCGATCGCGCCGCCGTTTACATTGAGCTTATCCATTGGAATGCCAAGCTTGTCGGCGCAGTACAGCACTTGCACAGCAAAAGCTTCGTTGAGTTCCCACAGGCCGATGTCTTCCACTTTCAAGCCCGCTTTTTTCAGCAGCTTGGGGATGGCGAAGACCGGGCCAATGCCCATCTCATCTGGCTCGCAACCTGCGACAGCGAAACCACGGAAAATGCCCAGCGGCGTTTTGCCGGCAGCGGCAGCGGCCTTGTCGCTCATCAGGATGGAGACCGATGCGCCATCTGAAAACTGACTGGCATTACCCGCAGAGATCACACCACCTGGAATGGCAGGACGAATTTGCGACACGCCTTCATAGGTGGTGTCGGCACGAATGCCTTCATCGGCAGAAACAGTGACTTCACGGGTAATGATTTGCCCGGTGTTTTTGTCCGCGACCGCCATGATGGTGGTCATGGCGGCGATTTCGTCGGCAAACTTGCCAGCGGCTTGCGCGGCAGAGGCGCGTTGCTGACTTTGCGCGCCATATTGATCTTGCCGCTCGCGGCTGATGTTATAGCGCTTGGCCACGGTTTCAGCGGTCTGCAGCATGGGCCAGTAAATTTCTGGTTTATGTTCTTTCAGCCACGGGTCCGAAGTCATGTGCTGATTCATTTCATTCTGCACACAAGAGATAGACTCGACGCCACCGGCGGCATAGATATCGCCTTCGCCGGCGATGATGCGCTGGGCCGCCGTGGCAATGGTTTGCAGGCCCGAAGAACAAAACCGGTTGATCGTCATCGCTGAAGTAGTAACTGGACAACCGCCGCGCAACGCAATTTGCCGGGCAATATTGAAGCCGGTCGCCCCTTCGGGATTGGCGCAGCCCATCATCACGTCTTCAATGGCTGCCGCATCAATGCCTGCACGCTGGATTGCTGCCTGCAGCGCATGGCCACCCAAGGACGCGCCGTGCGTCATGTTGAATGCACCCTTCCAGGATTTGGCAAGGGGTGTACGGGCGGTCGATACGATGACAGCATCAGTCATGAAGGTCTCCTGAAAAATTTTTCTTATATGTTGATCAAACTGGATGGGGCAGGCAAAAAATTCGCTCATCCTCAATAGCGAGCGAGAATAGCATAATAATTCGCACGATCGTTCGCAAAACCTGTCGACTTGTAAGCTTCTGTAAGTTTAGAGCAAGCGTCGCGTAAGTTTTGCTGCCTACACTGGCGCGCATTGTGGCAAGTCCCGCTTGCTCAATAAGACTTACTAAAAAACTAAGGAGACAATATGGCCACATCACCGGCGCCATCGCACACGATTACGCCAGAAGAGCGCAAGGTTATTTTCGCGTCCTCACTGGGAACCGTTTTTGAATGGTATGACTTTTATCTGTACGGCTCACTTGCAGCCATCATTGCCAAGCAGTTTTTTGCCGGCACAGACCCTAACACCGCGTTCATTTTTGCCTTGCTGGCTTTTGCCGCAGGCTTTCTGGTTCGCCCGTTTGGCGCAATCGTATTCGGTCGCCTCGGCGACATGGTCGGTCGTAAGTACACCTTCTTAGTCACCATCCTGATCATGGGTTTGTCGACGTTCATCGTTGGCCTCTTGCCTAGCTATGCCAGCATTGGTATTGCTGCACCAATCATCCTGGTTTCACTGCGTATTTTGCAGGGCCTGGCTCTGGGCGGCGAATACGGCGGCGCTGCCACATATGTGGCTGAGCATGCACCTGACCACAAGCGCGGCGCTTTCACTTCCTGGATTCAGACCACGGCAACCCTGGGCCTGTTCCTGTCGCTGATGGTGATTCTGGCTACGCGTTCAGCCATTGGCGAAGACGCTTTTGCTGAATGGGGCTGGCGCATTCCTTTCCTGGTGTCGGTATTCCTGCTGGCTGTGTCAGTCTGGATTCGCTTGTCGATGAGTGAGTCGCCAGCTTTCACCAAGATGAAAGAAGAAGGCAAAGTCTCGAAAGCACCGTTGTCGGAAGCTTTCGGTCAATGGAAAAATCTGAAGGTCGTGATCCTGGCACTGGTTGGCTTGACTGCCGGTCAGGCTGTGGTCTGGTACACCGGTCAGTTCTACGCACTGTTCTTCCTGACGCAAACGCTCAAAGTGGACGGCGCTACCGCCAACCTGCTGATCGCTGCATCACTGCTGCTGGCTACCCCATTCTTCGTGGTGTTCGGTTCGCTGTCAGACAAAATCGGCCGCAAGAACATCATCATGGCGGGTTGTATCATCGCTGCGCTGACCTACTTCCCGATTTTCAAAGCATTGACCCACTACGCTAACCCTGCGCTGGAAGCAGCACAGGTCAGCGCACCAGTGGTTGTGACAGCGGATGAAAATGAATGTCAGTTCCAGTTCAATCCGACTGGCACCAAGAAATTCACTTCGTCATGCGATATCGCCAAAGCCAAACTGGCTGCCGCTTCTGTTAATTATCGCAACGAACCAGCACCGGCTGGCACATTGGCCACCATCAAAATTGGTGAAAAAGTTTTGGAGTCCTATGACGCTTCCAAGCTTTCCAAGGATGAAGCAAAAGCCAAAGACACCGAATTCAGCGGTCAACTCAAAGACTTGATCAAAGAAGGCGGCTACCCGGCCAAAGCCGATCCGGCACAAATTAACAAGCCTATGGTCTTGCTGTTGTTGTTCATCCTGGTGATCTACGTCACAATGGTGTACGGCCCGATCGCAGCGATGTTGGTTGAGATGTTCCCGACCCGTATTCGTTACACCTCGATGTCACTGCCTTACCACATCGGTAATGGCTGGTTCGGCGGCTTGCTGCCAACCACGGCATTTGCTCTGGTGGCCTTCAAAGGCGACGTGTATTACGGTCTGTGGTATCCGATCATCATTGCCATGGCAACCGCAGTCATCGGTATTCTGTTTATCAAAGAAACCAAAGACAACGATATCTACGCTGAAGACTAATCAGCCTGATTTCCGCGCCACGAAAAACCGCCAGCTTTTGCTGGCGGTTTTTTTTGTTCTTCGCATCATCAAACGCGCTTGTTTCGATTCAATGCCAGCGCTAACATTGCAGACTTTCTTTTACCGTCATTTCATCGCACCTCATGAACACCTCCATCCGCATTGGCACCCCACTCTCACCTTCGGCCACCAGAGTCATGCTGCTCGGGTCCGGCGAACTGGGCAAAGAAGTCATCATTGCCTTGCAGCGGCTGGGCGTGGAAGTGATTGCTGTCGATCGCTATGCCGATGCGCCCGGTCATCAGGTAGCGCATCGTTCGCACGTCATCGACATGACTGACGGCGATGCCCTTGCAGCGTTGATTGCACTTGAAAAGCCCGATCTGGTGGTGCCGGAAATTGAGGCCATCGCCACGCAAAAACTGGTCGAACTCGAAGCAGCCGGCACGGTTACCGTGATACCGACTGCGCGCGCGACCTGGCTGACCATGAACCGCGAAGGCATACGCCGGCTGGCAGCGGAAGAATTAGGTGTGCCGACTTCCCCCTATCGTTTTGCAGATAGCCTTGAAGAGCTACAGGCAGCCTGCGACGCGGTCGGCTTTCCGTGCATCGTCAAGCCCGTCATGTCCTCGTCAGGCAAAGGTCAGTCCAAGCTTGATGATGCCAGCGCTGTCGAGGCCGCCTGGGATCATGCGGCCAAAGGCAGCCGGGTTGATTCAGGTCGGGTGATTGCCGAAGGCTTTGTCGATTTTGATTACGAGATAACCTTGCTGACCGTGCGCGCCATCGGCAGCGACGGCAATATCGAAACCCAGTATTGCGAACCGATCGGGCATATTCAGGTCAGCGGCGACTATGTCGAATCCTGGCAACCGCAACCGATGCAGACGCTGGCTTTGCTGCGCGCGCGTGATATTGCAAAAAAAATCACTGATAGCCTCGGCGGACTTGGCGTGTTTGGCGTCGAGTTATTCGTCAAAGGCGACGATGTATGGTTCTCCGAAGTCAGCCCAAGACCGCATGACACCGGCATGGTGACCATGGCCAGCCAATGGCAGAGCGAGTTCGAGCTGCATGCCAAGGCAATCCTGGGTTTGCCGGTTGATGTGACCCTGCATTCGCCGGCAGCGTCAGCCGTCATTTACGGTGGCTGCGACGCAACCGGCATCGCATTCGAAGGACTGGAACAGGCCTTACGCATCCCGGGTACCGACATTCGCTTGTTCGGCAAACCCGAGTCATTTGTTAAGCGTCGCATGGGAGTCGCCTTGGCTCGCGCCGGCGGTATTGAAGTCGCACGCGACCGGGCTCAACGTGCAGCAGCGCTGGTCAAGCCAGTCAAACCAGCCTGAATTAGCAAGGGCCTGATTCAGGCACCAGTTTGAGCTTGCCCTTGCTTCCATGCTGCACTATCAAAATCGGCTAGCGCAGTTATTGACCAGTACGCTTGGGCGTCCTGAAAACGGTGCGATTCCAAAGCTATTGCAAGTCACCTCTGCGTAATAAGCCTGACTCCCCCGGCAATCTCTTTTGCTGTCTATCAGCTGTCTTCGCCTTTTTCCGGTGATGTTGCGATTCGCAAGCCTTTAGCGTGTTGCATAGATGTCACAAATAAGCGCTAGTTGACGGTGACGCCAAGATTTCAGATTTCAAAACCAACACTCCCCCTATCTATCTGGAACTTTTTTAACTACATTCTGCATATAGTAATAATTATTCAAAAGATAACAAAAAAATGATTGTGGCCCGATCTTGAGCCAATGCCGGATCAAATAAAAAGAAAAACCAAGCAATAAGGAGACAGCATGGACATCGAATGGCTTGAAGATTTTCTGGTGCTATCAGACTTATCCAGTTTTACCCGTGCAGCACAGACACGCAATGTGACCCAGTCGGCATTTAGTCGCCGCATACGCTCACTGGAGGAATGGATAGGCATTCCGTTAATCGATCGAGACACTGTTCCACCGCGATTAACCATGGCCGGCCATTTATTTCGGGACGCCGCCAGAGAAATGATCCGCCAATTGCAAGAAGCCCGGCTGGCATTGGGTCACAGAACGCAGGCATTCACGGGTATCAAATTTTTTGTTTCGCAAACGCTGGCCCTGCATTTTTTTCCAGAATGGGTAAGCAAGTTAAACCATCGTATTCATGGCCTCAAGCTCGATATCACCGTAGGCGACACTTATGAAGGCATGCTGGCATTATCCAGCGCACGGTGCGATTTGCTCATGTCGTATTACAGTCCGCTGGCGCCGATGGCGATTGAAGAAAAATCCTACCCTTCTATTTATCTTGGCACTGACCGCCTGATTCCTGTCTGTGCCACCACGGAGTCTGGCGAGCCGCTTTTTTCCCTGACTGAATCCAAGAGTAAAAACCTGCCCATAATCGGCTATCCGCCTGAAACATTTTTGGGGCGTTTGTGTAACGGAATTATTCGTTTTAGCGGCCATCGACCTCATTTCGCACCAGTCGGACAAAGCCCGTCAACCGACATCCTGCGCTCTCTTGCACTTAGCGGAGCCGGTGTCGCCTGGTTACCGGAGCGATCGGTCAGGGGCGACCTGCAAAATAATCTGCTGACTCAGGCTGGTGGTGATGCGTGGTGCTGTAATCTGGAAATCCGCCTGTACGCATCGCAGGAAAGAACCCGCCTTTTATACCCAAGTCTTTGGGAAGACATTAAAGAATTGCAGGAAACGAAGCTGATGAGTGGCTGTTAAAACTGACCGGTTTTACGCAATTTAAATCTATTGTTGAAGGAGCCTCAATGAGGATCATTTTGAACATCATGGGGTCAGATCTTTACGAAAAAATAACCAAAGAAATGGCTGTTCTGCACTCACCTTTTCCCAAGCGCTACAAGCATGGCAAAGTCATTGACTGGCAGTTGCGATTAATGCCCGAGGTGCTGAGCATTAATGACCTGACCAATCAGGCCAGTGACCTCAACATCATCCTCATCGATGCCCACGATGTCAGCATGGTCGAGCGTTTGCGGGCACTGGAGCGTCAGGAATTCCTCTACGTAAATGCCGCTTCCGATTTCCCGCATGGGGCTACACCCATCATCGTTGTGTTCCAGTCTGATGCATTGATCCCCAAACTGCTTGAACTGCCTGAAGTGGTTACGGACTGGATGATTGAACCGATTTCCATGCACGATCTGGTACGCCGTATTTTTGTCAGTCTTCGCCGAAAAAAATTATTACAGACCGAGCTGCGTTTCGGCAAACTGACCTTGCTGCCCGAGTCGCGCAAGCTGTGTTTTAGTGGTGACGCGATCCAGTTAATGCCTTCCGAGCTGGCGATTGCAGAGCTGTTTTTGCATCACTTCGGCAGTGTGATTTTGCTTGAGGATATTATTTTGATGTTCAAGTTATCAGGCCGCTCCACTGAAAACAGCAATATCCGGGTCACGATGTTCCAGCTGCGTTTTAAAATTGAAGCCATCACCCGCTGCCAGTTCACGCTCGTCAGCGTTTACAAAGAAGGCTATTCCTTACGCAATTCGCGCAACTACGACACGGACTTTCCATTCCCTGATTTAGAAGTCCGTCAGGAAACTGCTGTCTATACCGTTTAAGTTGGATCCATAAAACGCAGCGTATGCCTGATTCAAATAGCGGCAAGCCCCGGCACAGCACTGGTCTTTTGCCATTGGGTAGCAAGCCGCTCGAGTAAATCAGCTTGCCGCAGATGTTTGCACCACCAATCCAATGCGGCCCCGGTTTCGCCTGAGCGCCAGGCCATATAAAAGTTTTCAGGCGAGCGCGCTTCCTCGACTTCTTTTTCAATCAGCAAACCGGCATCGATTGCTGGTCTGGCCCAGCGCTCGGGTAAAAACCCCACGCCCAGACCGGCAAGCTGAAAATCGAATTTGCATCGCAAAGTTGGCACGGTCAGCGTGTCCTGGCCAAACAAAAGCCCGACTGTGCGTGCCGGCAAGCGCCGGGCAGAGTCCGCCACAGAAATGACACGATGTCCGGTTAAGTCTGCCTTGCTTAAAGGATGCGCGACATTTGCCAACGGATGAGAAGGTGCAACGGCAAATATAAATGGCACACTGCCGATCAGCTCGGCTACATAACCACCGCCTGCAGGCCCCTCGCCTGCAGCGCCAATGATCAGATCAACCCGGCGATCAAGCAATGCCTCCCAGGTTCCTGACAAGGTTTCCTGCGAAAGGCGCAAGCGGGTGCTGTTAGTGACCGCATAAAAACTGCGGATTTCGGATTCGATCAATGCGGGCGAAAACAAAATATCCATGCCGATGGAAAATTCCGTCTCCCAGCCACTGGCCACCCGACGCACCTTATGTTCAAGATCCTGTGCCGCCTTGAGCAGATAACGCCCGTCTTTTAATAAGGCACGGCCGGCTGGCGTCAGAGAAACTTTGGGCCCCGCACGCTCGAATACCGTTACACCCAACGCTTCTTCCAGCCTCGACACCGAATAAGAAATTGTCGACGGCACTTTGAAGAGTTCTTTCGCAGCTGCCGCAAGGGATCCGCCGCGTTCGATTGCGTCGAGAATTTGTAAGGCATCAAGGCTCAGTTTTAACATTCGAAATTTTTGATGATTAAAAGGTAAATTATTCGCTTTTAGCAGGACATTGGATCAATTACGATGTCCAATACTTTGATTTTATTTAGAAAAATAATTTTATTAATTATCTAAATAATACAATTTTATTTGAAATACCTGAATTCTATTTTCAAAAAATACAATGGAGAAAGCCAAATGATTGAATTTCGACAAAGCGATGATCGCGGTATCGCCAATCTTGGCTGGCTGGATTCGCGCCATACTTTTTCTTTTGGCCATTATCATGACCCACGCCATATGGGCTTTGGTCCTCTACTGGTGATTAACGAAGACCGTGTCGAGTGCGGCAAAGGTTTTGGCACGCATGGCCATCGCGACATGGAAATCATCTCCTACGTACTCGAAGGTGAGCTGGCGCACAAAGACAACATGGGCAACGGCTCGGTCTTGCGTTACGGCGATGTGCAGCGCATGAGTGCCGGCACTGGCGTCATGCACAGCGAATTCAATCATTCGGCCACCAACAAAGTACATTTTTTACAAATCTGGATACAGCCCTCTGCCAAGGGTATTGCGCCTGGTTACGAGGAAAAACACTTTGACGTGGCGTCTAAAACTGACCGTTTACGACTGATCGCCTCGCCAGATGGCAGTGAAGGTTCTGTTACGATTCATCAGGACGCCAAACTGTATGCCGCCATTTTGAACGGCGACACCAAGCTTGAGCACCCGATTGCACCCGGCCGCACTGCGTATCTGCATCTGATTCGCGGCACGCTGGAAGTCAACGGCAAGCTGATCAAAACCGGCGACGCACTCAAATTCAGCAAGGAAGCTGGCGTTGTTATCAGCCATGCCGAAGCCGCAGAATTTTTACTCTTTGATTTGCCTTATTAATTTTTACCACCCAACAGGAAACCATACATGACCACTATTCTTCACGTCAGCAGCAGCGTGCGCAGCACCGGCTCCATTTCACGTCAACTCTCCAACGAGTTTGTCGCCAAACTCAAATCCGCCGCCGCTGGCAATTCGGTTGTCCTGCGCGACCTGACCGCCAACCCTGTTCCGCATCTGACCGAGCAAATGATGGGCGCCTATTTCACCCCGGCAGAACAACGTTCGGCAGAGCAAATTGAGACCGTTAAACTGTCGGACAATCTGGTTGCTGAACTGATGGCTGCTGATGTCGTGGTCATCGCTGCACCGATGTATAACTTCTCGGTCAGCTCGACCTTGAAAGCCTGGATTGACCACATTGCCCGCGCCGGCCTCACCTTCAAATATGGCGCTAACGGCCCTGAAGGCCTGGTCAGTGGTAAGAAGTTTTATGTCTTTACCTCCCGTGGCGGCGTCTATAGCGAAGGTCCGGCCAAGGTCATGGATTTCCATGAAACCTATCTGCGCGCCGTGTTCGGTTTCTTAGGCGTCACCGACATTACCTTCATCCATAGCGAAGGCCTGGCCATGGGTGACGACGCAGTCAATGCCGCATTGGCAGGTAGCCGCAGCGCCATCGATGGCCTGATTGCGGCATAATCTCGGCTGACCATTAAAAATGCGGCAGGCGCGCACGTCGCGTTGCCGCATTTTTCGTTTGACCGCCAGATTGTAAGGTTTGCAACCATGTCCCCAGTTTCACAAACAGCCGCACCTATCGAATACATGGCAAGTTGCGCCTTGCCTACGCCATGGGCCACTTTTCAGCTTCACGCTTTTATTGAAGCGGCCACAGGCAAGGAACACCTCGCCCTGACATTGGGCGAGATCAATAACGGCCAGCCCGTCCTCACCCGACTTCACTCGGAATGCCTGACCGGTGACACCCTGTTTAGTCAACGCTGCGATTGCGGCGCCCAGCTCGAAGGGGCACTGCGCAAAATCGCCGAAGAAGGCCGCGGGATTCTGCTTTACTTGCGTCAGGAAGGCAGAGGCATAGGACTGATCAACAAAATTCGCGCCTACAGCTTGCAAGAACAAGGCGCTGATACGGTGGAAGCCAATCATCAGCTCGGCTTTGCCGACGACATGCGTGATTACGCAATCTGCGTACCGATGTTGAATCACTTTGGCGTTGAAACAGTCGACCTGATGACCAATAACCCGCGCAAAATCAATGCGTTGGCCAAGCTCGGTATCCGTGTCGAGCGTATTGAATTAATTACTGGTCCAACCAGTTTCAATTCCCGCTACCTGGCAACCAAGGCCAGCAAGCTGGGCCATCTGCTGACCGCTGCGCCGGTGCATTTGCATAAAGATGAAAGTAACAAGGAATAGCAAAACAATGCAGCTTGTCTGACTTGTGCAGATCGCGGTTCTTGCTTACAGTACACAACCTCGATTCTGTCAGTGGCATCAGACCACCTCAATAATGACCTCTCCTTACCTGTTTTCTCCGATTGCGCTCGGCCCGCAAAAACTGCCCAACCGCATCATGATCGCGCCAATGTGTCAGTACTCGGCACAGGAGGGCAACGCCACTGACTGGCACCAGGCCCACTTGGGCTCGCTCGCCATCTCCGGCGCCGGGCTGTTATGTCTAGAAGCCACGGCAGTCAATCCACAAGCGCGGATTACTCACGGATGTCTGGGCCTTTACAACGACGCCAATCAGGCTGCCTTGCAAAAAGTGGTCGATTCCATTCGTGCGATTTCGCCGATCAAGCTCGCCATTCAGCTTAGCCACGCTGGTCGCAAGGCTTCCAGCCGGCGACCCTGGGAAGGTGGCGCGCTGATCCCGCAAGACGCCGGCGGCTGGCAGACGGTGGCACCATCGGCCCTGCCCCACAAACCGGAAGAAAGTGCACCGGCGGCACTGAGCGAAAAAGAAATAGCGCAACTGATTGCTGACTTTGTTTCAGCCACGGTGCGCGCCAGGGAAATCGGCTTTGATGTAATTGAACTGCATCTGGCCCATGGTTATCTGCTGCATCAGTTTTTGTCGCCGCTGGCCAACCAGCGCAGCGACGCCTATGGCGGCTCGCTGGAAAACCGCATGCGCTTGCCACTGCAAGTATTCGAAGCCGTGCGCCTTGCTGCCGGTCCAGACATTGCCGTTGGCGTGAGATTGTCGGCAACCGACTGGGTAGAAGGCGGCTGGGATATCGAAGAATGCGTAACAATCTCGAAGCGGCTGCAATCCCTTGGCGCCGACTTTCTCGACATTTCCTCCGGCGGCGTCTCGCCATTGCAGAAAATTACGCTCAGCCCCGGCTATCAGGTGCCACTGGCTGAACGCATCAAACAAGCTGTGACGATTCCGGTCATGACAGTGGGGCTCATTACCGAGCCCGCTCACGCCGAACAAATATTGCAAAACGGCCAGGCCGATGTGATTGCCATTGCCCGCGCCTTTCTGGTTGACCCGCGCTGGCCATGGCGTGCAGCGGCGGCTTTGGGTGGCAAAGTCAGTGCGCCTCAGCAGTTCTATCGCAGCCTGCCGGCAGGGTCACCAGCAATTTTTGGTGATATCCACACCGCCCAACGGTAACAAGGTGCGGACTTGCGCAAATGCTATTGCCATCTTTTTTCAAAGTGGCAAGCAAAAATTTTTCAAACTCCAGCGCAGATTTTTCACCGAATCAGCGCGAGATAGTCAATGCCACAGCAAGGAAACGCATGGACAAGGTTTCCGCTGTTCAATATGATGCACGCTTTACGATAAAACGAATTTTGGGGAGACAACACCATGTGGTCACAAGTTTACGACCCGTTTAACAACGTCTGGCTATCAACGCTGGCGGCAGCGATTCCGGTCGTCGTCATGCTGGCAGCGCTGGCCTTTTTCCATATCAAGGCGCACATTGCTGCGACCATGGGTCTGGTCTCAGCCCTGGTTGTCGCCATCTGGGGCTTTACCATGCCGGCTGACACCGCCGTAGCGGCTGCCTTGTACGGTGCTGCCTATGGCCTGTTCCCGATCGGCTGGATCATTCTCAACGTGATCTTTCTGTACCAGCTGACAGATCGCAAAGGTCAGTTCAAAATTCTTCGCGAAAGCATTGCCAGCATCAGCGGCGACCGTCGTTTGCAACTGCTGCTGATTGCATTTTCTTTCGGCGCTTTCTTTGAAGGTGCGGGCGGCTTCGGCACACCAGTGGCAGTGACCGGCGCGATGCTGATCGGTCTGGGATTTGCGCCGCTGGCTGCATCCGGTCTGTCACTGATTGCCAACACGGCACCGGTTGCCTATGGCGCCCTGGGCACACCAATTCTGGCATTGGCTGCAGTAACGGGTCTGGACATGCTGGACCTGTCGGCAATGGTCGGTCGTCAATTGCCTATTTTCTCGCTGATCGTGCCGTTCTGGCTGGTCTGCGCGTTTTGCGGCTGGCGCGGCATGCTGGCAATCTGGCCTGCGGTACTGGTGGCTGGTGCTTCTTTCGCTATTCCGCAATACCTGATTTCAAACTTTCACGGCCCTTGGTTGGTTGACGTGGGCGCGGCGATCTCTTCGATGATCTGCCTGACCTTGTTCCTGAAAGTCTGGAGCCCGAAAGTCATCATGACCTCGGCTTCCGGTAAATCCGGTGATGCTGCCGATGCAGAACCAGCACGTGGTCATCAGGTCTTCACACCTAGCGAAGTCTTCCGTGCCTGGACACCGTGGCTGATTTTGTCCGTCATCGTATTGATCTGGGGCGTGCCCGAGTGGAAAAAAATGCTCGACAGCGTCTCGCTGGTGAAGTTCGAATGGTCGCATCTGCACATGCTGGTGCAAAAAATGCCGCCAGTGGCTGCGGTACCAAAAATCGAAGAAGCCGTATTCAAGTTGAACTGGCTGTCGGCTACCGGCACCGGTATTTTCATCGCTTCCGTGATCTCAGCTTTGTTGATGGGTTATAAAGTGCGCGAAATGTTTGCCGTGTACTGGGATACCGTCAAGCTGTTGAAATATTCGCTCATGACCATCGCCGCCATGCTTGCCCTCGGATATGCCACACGCTATTCCGGTGTGGACTCCACCCTTGGTCTGGCCTTTGCCAACACCGGCGTGTTCTATCCGTTCTTTGGCACCTTGCTTGGCTGGTTGGGCGTTGCCCTCACCGGTTCGGACACGGCCTCAAACGTCTTGTTCGGCGGTTTGCAAAAAACCTCGGCAGAACAACTGGGCTTGAACCCTGTGCTGATGGCTGCCGCTAACTCTTCCGGCGGCGTGATGGGCAAAATGATTGATGCCCAGTCCATCGTGGTCGCGTCAACGGCGACCAAATGGTACGGTCACGAAGGTGACATCTTGCGTTATGTCTTCTTCCACTCGATCGCTCTGGCCGCACTGGTTGGCATTCTGGTCAGCTTGCAAGCCTACGTGCCGCCGTTCACGCACATGGTGAAGTAAACGCATTGCTTATACCGATGGGCCGCTTAGCCGGTCCATCAACAAGCCGCGCATGGCCTTTTGGCCTGCGCGGCTTTTTTTATTTCGCGCTGCCGTTTTATGCACCCCGTTATCAGTCTTCCTCAACATTCCCTTGCAGGCGATTACCCCGCTTGAGCGGACTCAAGCGCAGGCGACTTGGATTTGCCAAGTGCGTCTGCGCCGACAAAGATAGTGACCAAGCGGCTCATCGAATACGGGCTGCGGATCACAGCAAATCAATCTGCTGCTTTATTCACTACTTCGAGGAGCGACAATGAACGGGTATCCACAGCAGGACATCTATGGTGGCCAACAACAGTCAGCAATGGGGCAAGGTCAACAAGGGCTTGCACCGCAAGGTTTGATCGGTGGTCTCTTAGGCGGACCATTGGGCGGCATGCTCGGGCGTGGTATCGGTGGCTGGCTCGGCAATGCGGGGCTGGGTAACCAGATCGGGCAAATCGCCGGTGGCATAGGCGGTAGTCTGCTACCGTTTCAAGCTGACGCAATGGCTGGCGGCTCGGGTCAACAACAGCAACAGCAGCAAGTTCAGCAATTACAACAGCTGCAGCAACTTCAACAACTACAGCAACTGCAGCAACTACAGCAGTTGCAACAACAACTTCAACAACAACTTCAACAACAGCAACAGCAACAGCCACAACAATCACAGCAACAACTTGCCCCGCAAGGATTTTTCGGCAATCTGCTAGGCCAGATTGGTCAGCCTCTTGGTGGCGCCATTGGTGGTCTGTTCGGGCAATCGGGGCTGGGCAATACCCTGGGCGGCGTAGCCGGTCAGCTCGGCCGGCTGCTGCCATTTCAGGCTGACCAGGCACTCGCCGCCTATGGCCAGCAACTGGCGCAACAACAACTGATGCAGCAACTGGCACAGCAAGGTCAGGGACAACAAGGTCAGGGACAACAACTCGCGCCCCAGGGTTTGTTTGGCAACCTGATCGGACAAATTGCCCCGCAAATAGGCAGCACATTGGGCAGCTATTTTGGCAATCAGGGCCTGGGCGGCAACATCGGCAACGTCGCCGGAAGTCTCGGCCGCTTGCTGCCATTCCAGATTGACGCGCTACAGCAAGCGGCGTGGGCACAGCAGCTCGCCCAGCAGCAGCAACCGTATCAGCAAGGCATGCAGGGTGGCTATCAGGGCGCACAGCAAGCCTATCCTGGCTCACAACAAACGCTGCACTAAGAATCCCTGCAACAGGCACGACAACGTCACCGCAATGCGCCTGCCGCTGACTTGACATCGGCAGGCGCGCAAACATTAGGACCGACTCAATGCAAGCACTTAAAGGTGGACCCGGCCGTGGCCGTTATCTCGTCAGCGGCGGCGATAGCGAGAAACTGATTGAATTCATCGATCAGGCAAGTGAAGACCCCTCAGTCAGTCTGCTCGACACCATTGGCCCACAACAGAGTCCGCACACGGCCGTCTTCGATATGCCGCATGACACCGCAGCGACCTTAGCACAACGATTCAAAAATGACGGCAGTTTAAAAATCGAACCAGATAGCCCGCTCTCATTGTTCAGCAGCTGGCAGCAATGACTGTTCATTACGAAAGGATCACCATGGCAGCAAAATCAGAATCGGGTGCAACGCCAGCATCCGAAGCAACATCGGGGCAAAAGGACAGTACCGTCACGGCTACGGACGGCACCGCGCAGCGTCAGATCAAGCAACGCAAAGGGCAATTTTTGATCGCGCCGCGACGGCCGCAGGGCATGCAAACTATGGGACTGATGCCGATGCAGTTCGCGGCTGTTGAACAGGCATTACGCGATAGTCCCGACATTGAAATCATTGACCGCGTCGGTCCCAAAGATCAGGTCGGCGCACTCGGCACTGGCAGCGGCATGCGCGAAGCGGCCAGCGTACTAGTGGCACGAATGGATGAGAGTCGAGCCAACACCCTGATGCTGCAAGCGCAGGGGCAATTGATTGTCGAACGTGACCAGGCTCTGCATTTGTTGGATGCAAGCTTCACCCAGCCTGATCTCGTTACCTGCAGCCTGCCTAACAGTGGCGCTGCGCTGATCGCCGATTTTTTGGTCATGGGCAGCGGCAAGCCGGTCGCCAATGCAGAAGTGTATTTGTTTGGCAGCCTGTTGCCAGCCACCGGAGTCACCGACAACAACGGCAAAGTCCGTTTGACCTTGTATGGCGAAACTCCTAGCAGCGTGCGCCGTCTTTACGTCAAGCCAAAAACAGATTACTGGAGTTTTTTTCAGGAGCAGCCTGATGTCAGCGACAAGGAACTCAATGTCGTTGGCGTGCGTGCCTTATCTGAATGGCCAGGATTGGCAAATTTTCCGCAGCAGCAGGTGCTGGGCTGGGGTCAGAAAGCCATGCGACTGGACCAGCTGCCGGCGAATTTCCGCGGACAGGGCATCAAGATCGCCATCATCGACTCTGGGGCGGCGACCAGCCATGATGATTTGAAAAAAATCAGCCGTGGTTACGACATCGTTAACAAGGCACAGAGCACTGCCACCTGGAACATCGACACCGTCGGTCATGGCTCACATTGTGCAGGTATTATCGCCGGTGCAGACTCGCAATCCGGCGTTCGTGGTTTTGCACCAGAAGCCGAAATCCATGCCTGCAAGTTGTTCCCGGGCGGGCAGGTCAGCCAGTTGATTGAGGCGCTTGAGTACTGCATCGAAAAACAAATCGATGTCGTCAACATGAGTCTGGGTGGTGCTGAGCCTTCTGAAGCACTGGAGCAGCAACTGCAGCGGGCCAGACAAGCGGGGGTGGCCTGCATCGTCGCCGCCGGCAACTCAGGCGGCGCGGTGCAATATCCTGCGTCTTCTGCCAATGTACTGGCAGTAGCAGCAATCGGTCGGATGAATGAATTTCCGACTGACAGTTATCACGCCCAGACCATCACGCCGCAGATAGATGCCAATGGTTATTTCTCTGCCCGTTTCTCTTGCTATGGCGCCGAAGTGGCAGTCTGCGCGCCGGGAGTCGCCATTACCTCATCGGTACCTGACAATAGCTTTGCGGCATGGGACGGCACTTCAATGGCGGCACCCCATGTTACTGGACTTGCTGCGCTGATTCTGGCGCATCATCCGGACTTTCAGGGTGGCATCACCATGCGCAATGCAGAAAGGGTGGAGCACTTATTTCAGATCATTAAAATGTCATGCCGGCCGATTCAGCTGGGCGACCAACGCCGCACCGGATACGGTCTGCCAGACGTGCTGTTAGCACTTGGTCTGGTACAGGGACGCTCATCGATGCAAACCTTGGGCATGCCACTGTTTGGCTCCCTCAATCAAACGCTTGGAGCGTCGATAGGACAAGGCATCGCTAACCTCGGTAGCGTCTATCGCGAAGCGCCAAGGCAGATGCCGCAGTTTCAAGGCTACGGCATGAACAGCATCGACCCGTATGCCGCGTTGCTTTCTTCAATGGGCAATTATGGTCTGACGGGTAATTACCAACGCAGCATCTGGTAAGAAATTAAAGTACCGGATTAGGCGATGGCTTCGGCCATCGCTTTTTTTTCGCCAAACACAATGTGCAGCAAATCCTTGCAGAAAAAACTGCCACGCTGATGGTTGTTGGGAACTTGTGCATGACCAAGAGGGTCATTTCAAGTACGGAATCAAACTATGGCTATCGACCATTTTGAATTAACCCACGACGAGGAAAATCATGGAACAGCAGCATGCCCTGTCTTCACAGGAAACCTACGACCCCAATCAATTACTGGACACGTTACGCGAGCGAATGAAGCTAAAAAACGATGCAGCACTGTCGCGCGTGCTCGAAGTTGCGCCACCCGTCATTAGCAAAATCCGCCACCGCTCGCTGCCTGTAGGCGCTTCGCTGCTGATCCGCATGCATGAGGTCACGCAAATGAGCATTCGCGATTTGCGCGATCTGATGGGCGACAGAAGAACCAAATACCGGCTCTCGGATGCACAAGGCAAGCCTAAGTCTGTGCAAGACCAAATCTGAGAAAAATTCGACGAAAAAAAACGGCCAATGTGCTGCGCACATTCGCCGTTTTTGCTGCACGGTCTGCGTGCTTAAAACACAATCAGGTCGCGCAGACTTTCGCCCGCTTCCAGCCGGTCAAAACCGCGGTTGATATCTTCGAGCTTCATGCGCTCACCCATCAATTTATCAACCGGCAGTTTGCCGGCCAGATAAAGTCCGACATAACGCGGAATGTCACGGGCCGGCACGCAGGAACCAATATAGCTGCCCTTGACGGTGCGTTCTTCCGTAACCAGACTCACCTGCTGCAGCGCCCAGTTATGCTGCGGATGCGGCAAGCTCGCTGTCACAGTCGTACCACCGCGACGCGTCATGCGGTAAGCAATTTCCATCGCCTGTACCGAGCCTGCCATCTCGAAAGCAAAATCCACCCCGCCCTTGGTCAGTTCCCTGACCTTGGCCACCGCATCCGGATCGCGTGCATTGACCGCAGCCGTAGCACCGAGCGACATGGCCACGGCCAGTTTACTGTCGTGCAGATCGACGGCGACAATTTCACGCGCACCGGAAGCCACCGCACCCAGCAGTGCGCTTAATCCAACGCCACCCAAACCCAGCACCGCCACAGTCTGCCCTGCCTGCACCTTGGCCGTATTGACCACCGCGCCGACACCGGTCAGTACCGCGCAACCAAACAAGGCCGCTTCTACCAAATCGATATCTTGTTCAAGTTTGACGCAAGAGCGGCGCGAGACCACCGCATGCTCGGAAAAAGCCGACACGCCCAGATGATGATGTACATCATGCCCAGCCATATGCAGACGGCGCTCGCCAGACAACAGCGTGCCCTTGCCATTGGCCTCTGCGCCCGGTTCGCACAAAGCCGGACGGCCTTCCATGCAAGGCATGCAATGCCCGCAGCTAGGCACAAATACCAGCACCACACGGTCGCCGGGCTTCAGGTCATGTACGCCTTCGCCGACCTGCACCACGGTGCCTGATGCCTCATGACCGATTGCCATTGGCACCGGACGCGGACGCACGCCGGTAATGACGGACAAATCCGAATGGCAAAGGCCGGCAGCCGTCATCTTTACCAACACTTCACCCTGACCAGGCGCGTCCAGATCCACTTCTTCAATTTTCAAAGGCTGACTCTGTGCAAAGGGGGCGTGCTTGTCTAGGGTGTGCAGAACTGCTGCGCGGGTTTTCATGCAGGCTTCTCCGGTTGAAATGATTTAAATGGTGCGCCCGCCGTCAACCGGCATCTCCAGCCCCGTCAGGAACTCTGCGGCGTCGGTGCCAAGAAAGACAGCAGCAGCGGCCATGTCTTTCGGATCACAGAAGCGTCCCAGTGGAATGGTCGAAATAAATTTGGCCCGGTTTTCCGGTGTGTCCGGCATGCCCATGAAGTCACCCAGCAAACCGGTAGCACCCATCACCGGGCACAAGGCGTTGACACGAA
>CANGAW010000025.1 GCA_947451925.1 Burkholderiales bacterium
AAAGTCTCCGGAAATCAATGCCCGCCAGCGGCGGGCCAAGACTGCGATTGTACTGAGTCCGGCCGCTGCCTGCGCTAAAGGGTGCTACCTTTCAGGCCGTCGACATGGCTATGTTCATAGTGCGCCTGACAAGGCGCGCAGCGCTCGGCCGCCGGCATCGCCTTCAATCGTTCAACCGGAATCGGTTCGCCGCAATGGCTGCATGCACCGTAGGTACCGTTGGCGATTTTTTTGCGCGCCAGTTCAATGGCACGCAATTCAATCCAGTCGCGCGCCACCGCTGCGTTACCCAAATCCACAGAAAGGTTGGCAAAAGACTGGTCGCCCGGGTCGGGCACATCGCTGGCAATCTGATTGTGAACTTCCTGTAGTGCCAGCTCACGTGCGATATCGTCGCGCAAAGCCTGCTCACGCTTTGCCAGCATGTCCAGAAAATTTATTTCTTGCGGCTCGTTGATCTTCTGCATGCCATCCTCCGACTGACAAATAATTCGCCGTTCTTCCTTGTATTGGCTACGACTGGCTAAGATTGGGTGGATTGATTACGCCAAGCAGCACTCAAACAGGCAATGCCTGAACCGCCCCAGACTAGCACTGTCAGCAGCAAATTTTTTGATCACGCTGCCTGCACAGAGCAAAGCCGATTTGATCTTGCGCATCGCAGGATGCAATTGCCAATTTCTCAAAATTGATTCGATTATCGCAACGAAATTGTCTGCTTTTCATTGGACCATCACAAGGCTTGCACCTCGCTTGATTTCGCTCAAGTGGGGACCTCTGGACAACAATGCGCGTGTCGCTAAACTCAATTTTCCAAGAATAAATTTACTCACCACACAGAGAGGATGAAATGACAAAACGAATCTCGGCGAAAGAGTTGATGAACGAATTATTAAACTCGTCCAACCACAGTGCGATGAGCATGCGCGAGCAATTTTTGCTGCGCGAAACGCTCTACAGTCTGGCCCGCATGATCAAATCTGAACACATGCTGGAAGTGCGGCAAAGCGTAAAAAAACTGGTGCCCGATTCCTGGCAGCCTGTGCATATCCGGCGCGGCAAGCGCAAATCAGGCAAAGCCCTTGATTACCCTGGTCAAGCTCAGCTGGTATGGGGTTGTGAATAGGCTTTTGTCTGGTATGACAGTACGAATCCGGCGCGCCCATTTGCCCGCCTTTTGAATTTGCCACTTCAAGGCATGGGCGTTTATTTTTTCAGTGGCGCTACATCATCGTCCGGTTTTCAACAGATTGCCTTGTTTTGCGTCATGTCCGACTAGTTGAATGAAATCATCAACTTAGCGTGAAGCCATTATGCTTATCCACAGGATTATCCCCGTTTGCTGTGAGCAAATCGCAGAACGTCATAAGGCCATTACTGGCTGCACAGGCTTATCAAAAATTTATCGGCGTTTGCTTTATTGGCAATAATCACGATTTGACTGCACCAGACTAGTGAACTTGTAAACAATCAAGTAAAGTGTGCAGCAGTTTGTGTCAGCGCAAAACCGGGTATCAGGCAAAGGCCAATGAAAACAATATTCTCCCTGGATTCCACTTTTATCGATGGAAAAAAACTCAAAGCAGCCCGAGAAGCCAGCCAGCTCTCGGTTGCTGAGCTGGCTTTTTCGCTGACCATTTCAAACGAACAGCTGGTATGCATAGAAGAAGGTAGCATGAAGCCTTTTTACAGCGTCGCCCACAAACTGATCGCTGTCAGAAAACTGGCCAAGGCCCTGCATATTCCCTTTGAACAGGTGGTCAGCGGAGCGGATACAGAACGCGCGGCCAAGCTCAGCGAACAACCGCAAGCCGTTACGCAAAATGCGGACGATCAGGCAACGCCGCATGCTTACGTTTTGCGCGAAACAGCCTCCCGGCGCAATTCGGAAATTCACCGCAGTGCCTATTTGCTCAGTGCTGTTCTGCTGGCGGGCATCGTCTTGTATGCCACTTTCAGCGGCGGCAGCGACGCTATTGTGCCGCCAGCGGCACACCAGAGCGTACCCATCCAGGAAGCTGACAAGCCAGCCGCAATCACCGCTGCTACTATCACCGCTGCCGCCGGCAAGAGTGAAGCAGCGGTAGCGAGCGATCCCTGTGCAACAGAGGCATCAGAGGCATCAAAGACACCCCCGGCTGAACTGCCAAGCTGGAGCCCGGCGTTTCAGCGCAAGCCCAGCCAGAGCATCTACCTGGTCAGCCGACAAGGCGGCGCCGTCTGCGTCAGCGATGCGGGCGGCCAAAGCGCGCAACTGATTTTAAAACCCATGGTTGGTCAGTCTTTTTCCGGCAAACCGCCTTACATCGTCCGTTCAAGCCAGCTGGCCTTTGTCGACATGTATTTGCAAGGGGTAAAAGTCAAAGTGCCCGAGCAAAGCAATGCCATCAAGCTGGTGCCCAGCCGCCAGCGCATGCCTGAGGCGACCGTCAGCGCCAACTAAATACTCTGCCACTGCAGCGCTTCTATCGCGATGCAACATGGATAAGAGTTGACTGAAAGCACCAAGCAATCTCATCATCTGCCAGTATTGGCTGTTGATCGATCCCGCTATCAATCAAACAGGATGCCGCGCAGAACGACTTCCTCTGCACAGCATTCGCCCGCATGCGCCGCAACGATCCATATAAAACAAATCAAGAGGAGACCATGAAGCGACTTCCACGCAGCTTAATTGCGCGCCGTCAGTTGGCACGCCTGTCAGGTGCAAGCTTGCTGGCACTGGCAACACTCGCCACCAGCGGTGCCGCCGCCGCTGAAGATTTTCGCGTCGGCATCGTCAGCTTTTTGTCGGGTCAGGCCGCCGACAGTTTTGGCGTACCCGCCATCAATGGCGCCAAGGTCATGATCGAGGCCTTCAACAAAGGCAAAGCACCAGCGCCCTATAACAAACCCGGCTTTGGCGGCATGAATATCGTGCCGGTCTATGTCGACGAAAATGGTGGCGCCACCAAGCAGGTGCAAGAGCTGCGCAATTTATATGACCGCGAAAATGTCGACGTCGTCGTCGGCTATGTCGGCTCGGGCGACTGCCTGGCCGCGGCACCGGCAGCAGAAGAAATGAAAAAATTTCTGATTCTGTATGACTGCGGCACACCGCGCATTTTTGAAGAAAACAATTACAAATACGTCTTTCGTACCGCCTCGCATGGGGCAATGGATAACGTCGCAGCAGCCCGCTATCTGAAGGCGCGCAATATTAAAGTCAACAGCATCAACCTGATCAATCAGGACTATGCATGGGGCCAGGATTCGCTGAAAGATTTTTCGCTGTCGATGAAATCGCTGTATCCGGATGCCAAAGTGCTGGCTGACCAGCGGCCGAAGTTTGGCGCTGGCCAGTACGGCACGGAAATTTCGCAGCTGATGTCACAACCGGCAGACGTTACCCACTCCAGCATGTGGGGTGGCGATTTGCAGGCGATGATTTTGCAGGCTACCCCACGTGGCCTGTTCAAGAAGTCGCAAGTGGTGCTGACTGCGGCCGACCATGTGCTGGTGCCGCTGGGCGAGAAAATGCCCAATGGCGTGATATTGGGTGCGCGCGGTGCTTATGGCCTGATGGCACCGAAGTCAGACCTGAATGACTGGTGGTGGTCCTTGTATCAAAATGCATGGAAAGTCTATCCGGTGCAGGCACCGTACCGCATGGCGCAAGCGCTGCTGGGTCTGAAACTCGCAGTAGAAAAAGCGATGGCTGCCAATGGCGGCAAAAAACCGAGCACCGAGCAAATTGCCGCCGCATTGCGCGGCTCGGAATGGGAAGCACCGGGCGGTCGTATCAAGATGGCTTTAGGCGAAGGCCAGCAGGCAATTCAGTCCACGGCCATCGGCCGCACACGCTGGGACGCCGCCAAGAAAATGGTGATGCTCGACGACATACAGCGTTTTCCAGCCGAGTGCGTCAATCCCCCTGCCAATATGAAATCGGAAGACTGGCTAAAGGCCGGTTTTCCGGGGGCGAAGTGTAATTAATCGCTGGGCCGGGACGACGTTTGACAGGCTAGATAACTATCACTCGTCGTCTCGGCGCAGGCCTAATGACTTCAGTTAAGGGACAATTTTTCCGTTTTCAATGAAAGACACTGGGTCCCGATTTTCATCGGGACGACGGCAGGTGAGTGAAAAGCTTCTCCATTCCTACCGTCAACCCGGCGAAGGCCGGGATCCAGCGTCTTTGCTTGACTGACTGGCATAAGATGCCGGCCGGACCCCGATGTCTTTGACACCCCCATTTACACACGCACACCATGAATCTTGCCCTCACCATCCTGATCGACGGCCTGACCTATGCGTCCTGGCTTTTCATCGTTGCGCTTGGCCTCACACTCGTGTTCGGCGTACTGAAAATCCTGAACGTCGCTCACGGCAGTTTTTACGCGCTCGGCGCTTATGCCGCTGCCAGTCTGGTCGGCTGGTTCGCCAGCATGCAGTTCGCGCCCGAATGGTCGCTGCTGGCCATGTTGCTGGCCGCGGTCATCGTTGCGGCCATCGTCGCGCCTTTGTGCGAGCGCGGCCTGCTGCGCTTTTTTTATGGCCGCGATGAAGTCCTGCTGGTGCTGGTGACCTATGCCCTGTTTCTGATTCTGGAGGACGTGACCAAACTGATCTGGGGCGTTAATCCTTTCTATGTGTCGGAGCCGTATGCGCTGTTTGGCAGTGTGGACATTGGCACCCAGACCTATGTCGGTTATGACTTTTTGCTGGTGGCGGTTGCGGTCGTGGTTGGCTTCATTGTCTGGTGGGGTCTGAACCGCACGCAGATTGGCAAGATCGTGCTGGCAGTCATTCACAGCGAAGAAATTGCCGCCAGCATGGGCGTCAATGTGTCGCGCATTTATACCCTGGCCTTTGGCGCCGGGATTTTTCTCGCCGCGCTCGGTGGCGCACTCACCGCGCCCATGATTTCGGTGCAGCCCGGCGTATCGGTCGGCGTCATCATTCTCTCGTTTGCGGTGGTCATCATCGGCGGACTGGGCAGCATTCCGGGTGCTGCCATCGGCGCACTGATCGTCGGCATTGCCCGCTCTGCTGCCGTGCACATGATGCCAACAGCAGAATTATTTTCCATCTATCTGGTGATGGCGGTGGTGTTGATGTTCCGCCCCGAAGGTTTGTTTCAACGTGCACAGGCCAGAAAAATTTAAATGACGCACACCACTTCATCTATCTCGCATACGCGCATCATTGTTGCCGGTCTGGGCGGCATTGCCCTGCTTCTGGCTGCCGGCATCGTCATGCCGAAATGGCTCAATTTTTTACTCACCCTGGCCGCCGCCAATGGTCTGGTGTCGCTTGGCATTGTGCTGTTGATGCGCAGCGGCGTGGTCTCTTTCGGGCAGGGCATGGTGTTTGCGCTCGGTGGCTACGCGGCCGCGCTAGCCTATGGCAAGCTCGGCGTCAGCGATGGCTTGCTGTTAACCCTGATAGGTGGTCTGGCAGCGCTGCTCTTCTCGCTGCCGTTTGCTTACCTGATCGCCCGTTACCGCGGCATTTTCTTTGCCATGCTGTCGCTATCCTTGTCGATGGTCTTGTACGGCATTCTGGTCAAGTCCGAAGTACTGGGCGGCTCGGACGGCTTCAACATGGGCCGCATCACGGTAGCCGGCATGCGGCCGACTGATGCCTGGAGCGGCTATACGAATTACGCGTTAACCATCGCCGTCTCCGGCATCATTGCGATTGCGGCGAAAGTGTATTTTGATTCGACCCGCGGCTTACTGGCACTGGCTGCCCGCGACAATGAAATCCGCGTCGAATATCTGGGCAGCTCGGTGCGTGAACTGATCGCCACCAATTATTTGCTGGCGGCTTTTGTCGGCGGCATGGGCGGCGCGCTGGCGGTGATGGCGCTGGGTCATATCGAGCCCAACTTCAGTTACTGGACCACCTCGGGTGAATTTGTGTTTGTCGCCATTCTCGCCGGCCACCACAGTGTGCTGGCTGCCTTCGTCGCCTCGGCGGTGCTGGAGATTGTGCGTTCCTTCTCCAGCTTATATTTTCCCAACACCTGGCAATTGGCGCTGGGTCTGTTTTTGCTGGCAGTAATCCGTTTTCTGCCACGCGGCATAGGCTCGCTGTGGGAAGCTCGCCGCAAACAAGGAGCGCCTTCATGAATCTGCCTGCAACCGAAGCGCTGGCCATTTCAGCCCGCGGCATCCAAAAACGTTTTGGCGCCGTCGTGGCCGCTGCCGACATTCATCTCGATATTGTGCACGGTCAGAAAGTCAGTCTGATCGGCAGCAATGGCGCGGGGAAAACCACCTTCGTCAATATGCTTACCGGCTTCATTCAACCCGATGAAGGCACGATCCTGCTGCACGGGGAAAACATCACCGGTCTGGCACCGCGCAAGGTGGCTCGCCTTGGCGTGGCCCGTTCGTTTCAGATTCCGCAGCTGTACAAAGACCTAAGCGTACTCGACAACATGCTGGTGGCTGTCGCCAGCCAGCACAATAATTTATCCTTCTGGCGGCCGGCAAAAAATGCGGCAGCCATCGCCCGCGCGCAGCAGTTGCTGGAGCGCTTTGAATTATCACAGCATGCACAAAGACTGGTCGGCGAATTACCGGGCGGGGTGCGCAAGCTGCTCGATATTGCGATGGCACTGACCCGGCAACCCAAGGTCTTGCTGCTCGATGAGCCAACGTCGGGGGTGTCGGGCGACGAAAAATTTCCGATGATGGAAACCGTGATGCGTGCCCTGGCGCAGGAAGCAGTCACCGTGCTTTTTGTTGAACATGACATGGATATTGTCGAGCGTTTCGCCGACCGCGTGGTAGCGTTTTACAGCGGCCGCATCATCGCCGACGATGTGCCCGCTGCGGCACTGGCTGCGCCCGATGTGCGCCGCTATGTGACCGGCACCTTGCGCTGAGAGAAAAAGCCATGCTGAAAATAGAAGCCATTGATGTTGCCATTCAGTCCGTGCAAGTGCTGCGCGGTTTTTCGCTCGACGTCCCCGACGGCGCCATGATAGGGCTGATCGGTCGCAACGGGGCCGGCAAAAGCACCACCCTGCGCGCCGTGATGGGACACTTGCCACTGCGGGCAGGCCGCATCGAATTCGATGGTCAGGATCTGGCCGCCCTGCCGCGCCATGAGCGTGCTGCAATGGGCATAGGTTACATGCCGGAAGATCGCGGCCTGGTGCCGGAACTGACGGTGGAAGAAAATATTCTGGTACCGGTATGGGCCTCCAAAACCATGCAGCCTGCAGCCAGACTGGAATTTGTCTATACCGTACTGCCCGAACTCAAAGCCATGCGCGAGCGGCGCGCGCTGCTGCTCTCCGGCGGCCAGCAAAAACTGGTGGCGCTGGCGCGTGCGCTGGCCATTGGCAGCCGCTTGCTGCTGCTTGACGAACCCTTTGAAGGCGTAGCGCCGGCCTTGTCGGCACGCCTGTCCGAGGTGATTGCCGGTTTATCCGGCAGTGCGATTTCGGTACTGATTGCGCAGTCGGATCTGAATCATTCAAAGAATTTGCTCAATGCGGAAGTGGTGATTGAGCGCGGCGCCAATCTGGCTGCGGCATGAGGCCGGCATGATGAATTGGGATCAGCACATCGCTTTACCGGCCATGCAGATGGAGACGCATTTTGATGGCCGCGACATGGCCTGCTTTGTTGACAGGCCTCGCTCCTTTTACGCCCTATTTGCCCAAGCCGCTGCCAGCACGCCAGAACACGAAGCCATTAGCTGCAATGGTCAGCGTTTTACTTATGCACAGGCAGAAGCGGAAGTCAGCCGCATCGCCGCTGGCCTGGTAGCTCAAGGATTGCTTGCAGGCGAGCGGCTTGTGCTGTTTGTCAGTAACCGGCCCGAGTTTGTCTTTGTGCTGTTTGCGTTGCAAAAAATCGGCGTCATCGCGGTGCCGGTCGGCACCCGCGAGCAGGGGCCGGGGCTGGCTTATATTCTTCATCAATGCAGCGCTGCGGCGATTGTGTTTGACAGTGAGTTAGCTGACAGGCTGCCGCCGATTGGCAGTATGCCGACGCTAAGGCTACGGCTTGCCGTTGGTACCGCAGTCGAGGGCGCGCTGCCCTTGTCTGCGTTAAGCGGCGAAGCTGTTACGGCCGCCGCCGTCAATGAAGAAGACTGCGCGGCCATCTTGTATACCTCGGGCACCACCGGCAACCCAAAAGGCGCCATGCTCACGCATCTCAACATTGTGCATTCGGTGATGCATTACCAGTTCTGTATCAAACTCTGCGCGCAAGACCGCGCTGCATTAGCCGTACCGGCCAGTCATGTGACGGGCTTAATTGCCATCATCGCTGCCATCGTCCATGTTGCGGGCACGCTGGTCATCGTGCCCGAATTCAAGGCAGCGGAATTTGTCGCGTTAGCCGCGCGTGAACGCATCAGTTATTCACTGATGGTGCCGGCGATGTATCAGCTGTGCCTGTTGCAGCCGGCGTTTCGCACCGTGGATTTGTCAGCATGGCGGGTGGGTGGTTTTGGCGGCGCACCAATGCCAGTGGCAACGGTGCAGAGTCTGGCGCAGGCTGTGCCAGGCCTGACTCTGGTCAACTGCTATGGCGCTACCGAGACAACATCACCGGCGACCATCATGCCGCTGGGACAGTCGGCTATTCACAATGACAGCATCGGCATCACGGTGCCTTGTGGCGCCATCCGCGTGATGGACGCCGCAGGAGAGGCAGTCGCCCCCGGCCAGTCCGGCGAATTGTGGATAGCCGGTGCCATGGTCGTGCCCGGTTATTGGGACAACCCGCAAGCAACGGCTCAGGGTTTTGCCCATGGCTACTGGAAGTCCGGTGATGTCGGCTCGCTGGATGCACAAGGTCTGGTGCGCATTTTTGATCGCATCAAAGACATGATCAACCGGGGCGGCTACAAAATTTATTCGGTTGAAGTGGAAAATGTTTTGATGGCGCTGCCCGGCGTACAGGAAGCCGCCGTAGTTGGCGACCCCTGCCCGGTATTGGGTGAACGGGTGCATGCCTATGTGTATGCCCCCAACGCCAGACTGGACGCCGACGCAGTGCGCCAGCATTGCAGCACACGCCTGGCCGACTACAAAGTGCCGGAAAAAATTATATTCGTGAACGCACCGCTGCCACGCAACCCGAACGGCAAATTACTCAAGCGGCAATTGCGCATGGCGGGTTGAAGTTTAAGAATGAAACAGCAGCCCCAGCATTGCCCCAACCAGCAATAACGATATCCAAAATACCAGGCTGCGCGAGGGATCGCGCCATTGCAGCCATTGCCTGCTCTTGCTGACAAAATTTGCGCTGGGTCGGGCACGGTTCTCTGTACGCCGGCGGTCAAGCTGGCGCCGGATCTGATGCGGGCGCCCGACAGATTCATGCTGCCGGCTCTCGCTTTCGATACGCGCTATCCATTGATCGTGGTTACGGCGCGCGTCCGGGTCTGATAAGACCTGGTAAGCCGTGCTGATGAGCTGAAAAGTCTGGGTCGCTGCAGAGCTGCCGGCATGATGATCCGGATGAAACTGATGGCACAGCGTTTTATACGCAGCACGAATGATTTCAGGTGGCGCATTGCGTGCCACCTTCAAATTATCGTAATGCGTATGAACAGGCTTCATGGCTCAATCGATGAGGCTGATTGTCATAAATTAACGCAATTAAAATAATAATCAATTGAGTCATATCAACAATGTCGTTGTTGATGCGGGTTCGGCACTGACGAGAACGTCGCTGTGCAATTACAGTCAAATTCTCTGAGCCAAAGGAGAATCCGATGTCAGTCAAATGGGTCGTCGTCGCCGACAGTACGCGGGCGAGAATTTTTCAGGCAGCGGAAAATTCGGAGAGCCTGACTGAGGTGGAGGATTTCCATAATCCGGCCGCACGTATGGAAGAACAGGAATTGCGCAATGCCGCCAAGGGGCATTTTTTCGGCAGCCCGGAAGGCTCGCCCGGTCATAGCGCAGAACCACGGACCAGTTCACTCGAACATAGCGTGGCCGTTTTTTCAAAAGTCATTGCTGACTATCTGCTAAAAGCCCATCAGGAAAATCGTTTTGGGTCACTGGCGCTGGTCGCCGATCCGGATTTCCTCGGGCATTTGCGCAGCCACATGCCAACAATGCTGAAACACACTGTGACACAGGATTTAAACAAAGACCTTGCAGACTGGTCTGTGTCAGAGCTGCAAACCTATTTAAAAATCCATTTGCAACAAGGCAGCAGGCCGGTCTAGTTTTTCTGCATTGTCGACGTTATTAAAACGATTATGCCAAATCTGCCATCAACAACAGCATCCGCACCGCATGTTCCGGACTTAAGCGATGTTCTGTTGAATCATAACGGCCTCGATGAGCAGGCCGCCGACCATACGGTCGTTGATATTTTGCAGGCAGTCCGTATGCATTTGAACATGGAGGTAGCCTTTATTTCCGAGTTTGTCGGCGACAAACGCGTACTGCGGTTTGTCGAATCGGACCTGGCGAATAATCCGCTGCGAGTCGGTCAGGGCAAACCGATGGACGAAACGTTTTGTCAGTATATTGTTGATGGCCGTTTGCCAGAATTGATGCCGGATGTGCAAAATAATCCGCAGGCCGTGCAAATACTGTCGAATTTGCCGCTGACTATTGGTGCGCACATAGGTATACCAATACGACTTGCCGATGGCTCTTTGTATGGCACGTTTTGCTGTTTCAGTAGTCATCCCGACCCAACGCTGAATCAGCGAGACCTGTCTTTGATGCGGGTGTTTGCCGAACTTGCCGGCAAAGTCATCGGTCGGGAACGCCAGCATCAAATCGATCGCCATCGCTTGCATGAACGCATACGACGGATTTTGAAAAATGGCGATTTATCGCTGGTCTATCAACCCTTGTTTGATTTGAGCAGCAGGCAAATCATCGGCTTTGAATCACTGGCACGCTTTGCCCATCAACCCCTGCAGGCGCCCGATGTATGGTTTAAAGATGCGCTTGAATGCGGGCTGGGTGTGGAACTGGAATCCCGGGCCATCACGATGGCATTGCGCGCTCTACCCTGTTTGAAACCTCCACTTTATCTGAGCATCAATGCGTCGCCACAGACGATCATGGCCGGTTCTTTAAAAAAATTATTAAGCGGCATGAGCAATCTGAGCCGACTGACGCTGGAGATCACCGAGCATGCGATCGTCCATCAATATCAGGAAATTACCCGTCTGTTGCAACCCTATCGGACGCGCGGACTGCGGGTAGCCATTGACGATGCAGGGGCCGGTTATGCGAGCTTTCGGCACATCCTCAATCTGGCGCCGGATTACATCAAACTCGATATCAGCCTGATGCGGGGAATAGACAGCGATCCGGCACGGCGCGCGCTGGCTGTGGCTTTTATTCAGTTTTCCAATGAAACGGGCAGCGAGCTGATTGCCGAGGGCATCGAAACCTCAGCCGAACTCAACACCCTGATGGAACTGGGCATCAATAAAACCCAGGGCTTTTTGCTTGGCAAACCAGTGCAACTGGACGATCTGCCTGCTGCTGTACTGGCCAATCCTCAAGCCACGATGCAGCACTAAGTGTGCTGTTTAAAATTTGGGCTATGACGGTTGGAAGTAAGACGCTTTTCACTCTACTACGGTCGTCACCTGCATGTGACGACTGCTGCGTGGGCGCACTGCATGCAGTCCGAATTCCCCACTACGCTCTCGATGAAAATCGGGACCCAGTGTCTTTCGCCGTGGTTACGAAAAAAATCTCGCTAGAATTCATTGAAAAATCAAATTCAACAGTGAGCCCGCGCTCAATGCCGGTGTCCACGATCTTCAGCACGCCTGCCATCATGATCGTCGCCACGTCTTCCTTCATGATCATGGTGGTGGTCATGCTCATGCCGCTCGTGCCAGCCATGCTCATGCCGGAAACCTTGATCGTTGCGCCCCCAACCAGGCTGACCATAGCGCAATTGCGCGGCTTCCCAGTGACCGGGCACCCAGACGCTGAAACCGCGGCTCCAGCCCCAATAACCATCAACCCAGATTCGCTGCACCCTTGGTGGCAGAGGTGGAGGCGGTGCCGAATACACGACCCGTGGTGGTGGCATGCCGGAAGAAATGGTCACGCCCCAATCCAGATTCCCGGACTGAGCCTGAGCCGGGCCCGCTGACAACGATGCAGCGGCAATCGAAATCACGAGCAAGGACTTTGTAAGATGACGCATGATTTTCTCCCTGTATGTCTGACTGAAAAGACACGTTAAAGACACGTTAAACACGCGTTTAAAACACGCCTTTAAAGCAGACTAACGAAGATAGAAACAGGGACACGCGTTATTTACAAATGCGAACACATTGCGCCGTATGAAAAAAATCAGAGTTCAATCAAACCATGACGGACTGCCAGCAGCGCTAACTCGGCCTGATTGGCAACGCCCAGTTTTTGTTTGACGTTATACAGATGGGTGCCCACCGTGCGCGGCGAAATATTGAGCATCTCCGCGATCTGGTTCACCGAAGAACCCTTGGCCAGCTGAATGAAGACCCCGAACTCGCGCTCGGACAACACTTCGATCGGGCTTTTTTCGCCGTTGAATTCTTCCAGCGCCATGCGTTGCGACACATGACTGTCGATGTACATGCGCCCTTCACTCACCTGACGTATCGCATGCAGCAATTCGTCCGGCGCACTGCGCTTGGACAAATAACCCAGCGCACCGGCTTTGAGCATATAGCGCACATAGCTTGGGTCTTCATGCGAAGACAACCCTAATACACGGGCCAGTTTGTCACGCGCCAGAATCCGCTTGGTGGCTTCAACACCCATGGTGCCGCCGAGTGAAATATCCATCACGATGACATCGGGTTTGGTCACCGTTAATTGCTGGTAAGCGGCTTCGGCAGAATCAGCCTCGGCCACCACTTTGATGTCCTCACTGGCATCGAGCAACATCCGAAAACCGAAGCGAACTACCGCGTGATCGTCGACCAGCATCACACTGATTGGTTTTTTCATGCTGCACTTTCTTTGATCGGAAGAGAAACAACAACGGACAAACCCGCTGGAGCATTGGATTGAAATGCCACCTGACCACCATGCGATTCGGCGCGCTCTTGCATGCCACGCACACCGTAATGACCGTCACGTTTCAAGGTCTCGGCGCCTTTGCCATTGTCACTGATGCTGAGCTTTAGCCTCTCTTTGTCAGTAGACATACTGATCTGCGCCCGCGTGGCTTGCGCGTGGCGCACGACATTGGTCAGCGCCTCCTGGACAATACGGTAGGCCGACAATTCAAGGGCTTCGCTGAGTACAGGAATGGTGCCCTCAACATGTAATTCGATTTTCAGCTCGGGATGTTTTTGCTGAGTAGCCGTCAGCAAGTCGCGCACTGCGTCAACCAGACCCATGCCTTCGAGTTGTATCGGCCGCAGTCGCGGGATCATCCTGTGCATGGCGTCTGAAGTCATGCCAGCGGTTTCAAACAGCATCTGGGCGGAACGCTCCAGCGGGCTGCCGACGATATCCGGATGCTGCATGATGGATTTGGCAATACTGCGCATGGCGGTCAGTGATTGACCCAGCTCATCGTGTAGTTCAAGCGCAAGCGCTGCGCGCTCTTCTTCAATGCGCCCGTGCAGCAATTGGGTAAATTCACGCTGGGTTACCAGCCGTGCCTGCGCCTCGGCGCTGGATTGGCGCACCAGAATATTGTCTTCGACAGCTTGTGCCATGCGATTAAAAGCACGGCCCATTTGTCCGGCTTCTTTGCCCGGCAACGCAGGCAAGCGAACATGATGGTCACCCTGCTCGATTTCGCGCAAACCGCGCTCAATTTTTTCCAGTGGCGCCAGCCAGCGGCCTACCAGTAAAAAAATCAGCAAGTCAGCCATGACAAACAGGATCGCCTGTGCAAACAGAATGTCGCGCAGGTTGTCCCAGCCATCCAGCACCGCACGGGTAGGATTGGTTTTGACTGAGAGTCGCGCACCGTCCAGCTCAATCACCTGCACGGACTCTTCCGGCGCAACCAATGCGGTATACCAGCGCGGCGCATCGCGCCCGGCCTTGTAAGGTGAAGGTGGCGACTGGTACAACAGATCGCCGGCATTGTCGTGCAGCGCAATATCGTTCGCACGAACCCGACCGGTCGCACGTAAAAAAGCAACCAGGTCGGGCAAATCCTGCACCGTGTAGAAACTGCTGATACGCGCCAGCAGTTGCGAGGCAATACGCCCCGAGGCTTCCATTTCTTCGCGTACGCTGTTTCGGGTGGCGGTTACCTCGACCGTTATCAAGATGCTGAACACCAGAATCGTCAACGCCGAAAAAATCAGGTTAATCTTCAGCCTCAAGCTCATTTCAGAACCGGCAGCAGGCAAAGAGTTTTCCTTGCTTGGGTAAGCGGCGTTATTTGTCTTCGTTGTTGTTGTCATTTTCGAAAAATCATTGCCGCATTGTGGAAGGCTGTGGCCTTAACTGCAGCAGCAGGCAAACACATCGGCATCATAGCAGCAGGCAAGGGGAACAAAAGTCGCTGATCTGGCAACTTGTTCCAATAGTTCCATGAACAAATGAAGTTCATGAAAATCATTAGCCTCAATTACGCGATTCGCCGATGCAGGCAACTGGCAGGCAAGGCATCATTCAATCCACTGAATGCGAGAGCGTTCAGAAACTTTGGTTAACAATTAAATAAATCCAATTAGGAGATCATTATGACCTGGACCACACCTGCTGCAATCGACCTGCGTTTCGGTTTTGAAATCACCATGTACATCGCTAACCGTTAATTGTTAGCTTGGTAGTCGGGGCGCAAGCCGCGACTACCTTCGTACTAAAAGAAAACGATCCAACCGGGTCGTTTTTTTTGCCCGTATAGTTACCAAAATTATAACTAGTTTAAATATCGGCAAGCTCGCATCCAGATCCGCGCCGATTTGCAAGCAACTATTTTGCATTTAATTACTTTTTTAGTATGCACAACCGTTACCCGATCCTGTAGCATTCGGCCTCTTTTAAATTTACTAATACAGGATTCAAACGTATGACATCAACAAAGACCAGGCTTTCCATCATGGTGGCCGCGTGTTTCGCTTCAACCGGCGCATTTGCTGAAGACATCAAACTACTCTCGCCGGTCGTTGTGACAGCAACCAAGACCGAACAGGATAGCTTTGATCTGCCGATGGCAATTGATAAAGTTGAACAGTCTGAGATTCAAGACGGCAAACTGCGCATGACCCTGTCAGAAAGCCTGGCCCGGATTCCGGGCATTACTGCGCAAAATCGTAACCAGATGGCGCAAGACCCACAAATTTCTTCACGCGGTTTCGGTGCACGTTCCTCTTTTGGCGTGCGCGGACTGCGGGTTTACGTTGATGGCATTCCCTTGTCGATGCCAGACGGCATTGGCAACCCCGGCAGTGTCGACCTTGACACCATAGGCGCCATTGAAGTCATGCGCGGACCTTTCTCTGCGATGTACGGCAACTCTTCCGGTGGCGTGATTCAAATGTTCAGCGAAGCCTCACCGGCAACCCCAGAAGTCAGTGGTGATCTGCTGCTCGGCAGCTTCAATACCCGGCGCGAATCAGTCAAAGCAGCGGGTACTAAAGACGGCATTGAATATTTGCTGAACTATTCCGACTATTCCTCAGACGGTTTTCGCCAGCATAGCCAGAACGAGAAAACCCAGGCTACGGCCAGAATCGGCATCAAGCTCAACGAAGACACCAAACTGACGACGCTGATCAATGCTTTTGACCAGACAGCACAAGACCCGGGTGGACTAAAACGCGACGCAGATGTCGGCGAACCTTCCGCATTTACCAGCCCAACAGGCGTGTCTATCGGTGCAATTAACAATAACACTCGCGTCATCCGCAGCAATACGCAAGTTGGCTTCAACCTAGAACATCGAGTCGATGCGGCCAATACACTCAACCTGATCACTTACGCCGGCCACAGAGATAATCTGCAATATCTGTCACTCGGCACCAGTACCGGACGCGCCAGCAGCATCAGTCGCGATTTTTATGGCACCGAAATCAGAGGAACCAACAAGGGCAATTTGCTGGATAAGCCGTATACGATCAGCTACGGCATTGCAGCGGGCTTTATGGAAGATGCCCGCCTCGACAGGTCGGCTACGGGTGGTGAAGTGACCTCTTCATCAAGCACCAACCGATCGGAAACCCAGAAGGCACAAAACTTTGATCAATACGTGCAGGGCATGTGGTCCGTTGACAAGCAATGGGACTTGCATGCAGGTTTGCGTCATACAAAATTGACGCTGGATATACAAAACAAACTGAGCAACTCGCTGGGCAGCGGTTCACTGGATTTTTCAAAAACCATTCCGGTGGTGGGCGTAATTTTCAAAGCCACACCCGTGATGAATTTTTACGCCAACATTGGCCAGGGCTTTGAGACGCCGACCCTGACTGAAATAACCTACATTGACCCCCGATCACCGTCACCAACGGGCCCTAATCTAACGATCAAACCCAGCACCAGCACTAACATTGAAATCGGCAGCAAATTGCTCGTGTCCGACAACACACGCATAAATATTGCCGTGTTTGATATCAGCACTGAAAATGAAATCGTCACTGACTTATTGCAAGGCTCAACTGGCAGCTTCAAGAACGCCGGCAAAACCAAGCGCACCGGTACCGAGCTGTCGGTGCAGTCCTTGTTGCCCAACAATGTGTCGCTGTTTGCTGCCTACACATTGTTGAATGCGACGTTTGATTCGGATTTCAACACTGGCAATACCCACATTCCAGTACCTGCGGGGAATGTCATTCCCGGCACTTACCGTACGCAAATGTATGCAGAGGCCGCCTGGAAATACAGCCCGCTGGGATTTCAGACTGCGCTTGAAGGACGATACAACAGTAAAGTTTATGTTGACGATGTGAATTCGAACATCGCGCCATCAAATACGATTTTCACTATCCGTTCAAGCTTGCAGCAAGTGGTAGGTAAATGGCGTGTGACGGAATATGCGCGTATTGAAAACATCTTTGATCGTAACTATATCGGTTCGGTGCGCGTCAATGACACCAATACCCGCTTTTACGAACCTGCCGCTGGCCGCAACTGGATTGCTGGCGTCAAGGGCACTTACGCTTTCTGATTTTTTATGTTTAATCAAAGCCCGCGTGGTTCGTTACCACGCGGGCTTTTTTTATGGCCGTCTCTGCTTAAATCTGATTATTCAAATCGACCGGCCATTGATTGGCCTTCACCAGACAATCCACCGCAAATTTTTTCCAATGCCGCGCCGGTGACAGCGGCTGCTGAAAGACTTCGGTCAGTGCATTTCGCAACATCAGCGCATCGTCCTCATCCTGAACGAACCAGCGCAGGGAAGGCGGCAATAATTGCAGACGCGCCAGATCCTGATCAAACACGCTAATGAATTCGCTCTCGGACATCCCGGCATCGCGGGACAAGGCAGCATTGCGAATGTAGTCGGCGCCTTCGGCGCATTCTTGCTTGCTCAGGTCGTGGGCAAAGGCACACAGCGGAAAAAACAGCGCCAGCAAAAACCGGCAAAGTGAAGAGTTGGCATGCATGACAACACTCCTGTCGCAGCTGAAAACATTTTCAGTCTACGAGCTTGACAAAAAAATAGTGTGTGGCAGATGTATTTGCCATGTACTACTGCTCCGGGATGTCACCTTACTTCAGGCCAGCTTCACCCGTTTCTTCTTCCGTTATGTGCGGCAAATAATCCAGTTCCAGTTCGGCTTTTTCAACCAGATGCGAAGGCAGCGCTTTTTGCACCGAGACGCCCAGCCGTTCGAAGTCTTTGGCTTTTTTGATCAGGTTGCCGCGACCGCTATAAAGTTGATTGAAAG
This sequence comes from Burkholderiales bacterium, assembly GCA_947451925.1. Lineage (GTDB taxonomy): Bacteria > Pseudomonadota > Gammaproteobacteria > Burkholderiales > Burkholderiaceae_D > Pernthalerella. Next base: position 17,806 of record CANGAW010000025.1, read on the forward strand.
CGGTGCTGAAACTTAATTTAGCAGAATCAAGCTTGCGGCCCAGCTCTTCCATCGAGCCGATGAAGCCGGCCAGTTTCTGATACAGCTGCCCTGCACTTTCGGCCAGTTCGGCACTATGTGCATTCTGATTTTCAAAGCGCCACAACTGTCGCACGATATTCAAACTCGTCAGCAAGGTCGTTGGTGTGGCAACCAGTACGTTTTGCTCCAGCGCCTGCTGAAACAAGCTCTCGTCGGCGCGCAGGGCTTCGACAAAGGCCGACTCGATAGGAATGAACATGAACACCATTTCCGGTGAATTCAGCGCGCCCAGATCAAAATAACGGCGGTCAGCCAGCTCGGTGATGCGCGCGGCAATCGCAGCGACATGCTCCTTGATGGCCTGCTTGCGTTCCAGTTCGTCTTCTGAATTAACGTAGCGGGTGTAGGCGTTGAGCGAGACTTTGGCATCAATGATCAAATGCTTTTTCTGCGGCAGATACACAATCACGTCGGGACGCTGCTTGCCGTCTTCGGTATTGAAACTGACCTCGCGACGATAGTCTGTGTCGACTTGCAGCCCTGAACGTGCCAGCACATTATCCAAAATCAGCTCGCCCCAATTGCCCTGCTTCTTGGCCTGCCCTTTGAGCGCAGTGGCCAGATCGTGCGCTTCCTCGGACATCTGGCGATTGAGTTCTTTCAATTGCGCCAGTTCGACTTTCATGGCTGCCTGCTGCTGGGTATCGTGATAATGAATCTCTTCGACCTTGGTTCTGAATTCGTTGAGTCTTTCCTTAAACGGGTTGAGCAACTGACCAAGGTTTTCCTGATTTTGTTCGGTGAAGCGCCGGGTCTTGTCTTCAAGGATGGTGCTGGCGAGATTTTGAAATTCTTCCGTCAGGGCCTTTTTGCCGGACTCGCTGACTTCGCGCAACAGGGCAATTTTTTCTTCAGCCTGCTTGCGCTCTTCTTCCAGCCGGGTGCTGACCGTTGCCAGTTCGCGGTCTAAGCTGATCAGCTGGCTTTGCAATTGCTGCGCCAAGGCATCGTCCTGCTGATGCTCGGCGCGCAACTGTTCCTGCACTTGTGCCAGCGAACGGAGTCGCTCGTGCGTGGTAGCCAGTTCGGCGCTGTGCCGGCTTTTTGCCAGCAGCCACGCAATGGCAGCGCCCAGTGCTGCCCCGACAAACAGCGCGGCAAAGGCAAGGGTCAGACTGTTCATGTTGTTCTCCGGTTTTTCAACCGCAAAGTTTAGCAGCTAAGCAGGCACTACAATGACGCTGCTTGCCACTTTCGATTAAGACCCTGACCATGGCCCAAGTTCATCCTGCAGGCTGGCGCGAACTCGCGTTGACTGGCGCTGCCCAACGCGAAATAGAAACCTTAACGCTGCTGGCAGCGGCGCTGCCCGACGATTACACCGTCTTTCACGGTGTGCACTGGACTAATGTCGACCGCGGCTTTTCGGCCTATGGCGAAATTGATTTTATTGTGGTCGCGCCAAGTGGCCGCATTTTGCTGATTGAACAAAAATCGGGCTTCCTGACCGAGACGGAAGAAGGGCTGGCAAAAAAATATCCGGGGATGGAGAAGCCGAAACTGGTGCGCAATCAGTTGCTGCGCAATGTCACGGCGCTGATGCAGCGCTTTGGCAAAGGCGGCGAAGCGCTCAGCATTGATTACCTGTTGTATTGCCCGGACTACCAGGTCAAACGCATGGAACTGGCCGGCATTGATGCCGCCCGCATTGTGGATGCACGCAGCAAAGAGTCCTTGCCGGCACTGATACAGCGCATCCTGCCTTTGGGCCCGGTAAATCCCCAACGCGAACGTGTACTGCGTTTTCTGAGTGATGTCTTGCAGCTCTTGCCCGACCCCAGCGCCATGATAGGACAAGCGCATGCACTGGTGACGCGGCTAGCCGGTGGTCTGGCACTGTGGGCGCGCCAGCTGGATTTCACGCCCTTTCGTTTACGGGTTACCGGCACTGCTGGCAGCGGCAAGACACAGCTGGCACTGGCGGCATTTTCTGATGCACTGGTCAGCGGTAAAAAGCCCTTGTATGTGTCGTACAACCGGCCACTGGCCGACCACGTTAGCAGACTCGTGCCCAGTGGCGGCCGGGTCGCCAGCTTTCACCAACTGTGCGACAGCTTCGCCCGCGAACAAGCTAGTGTCCCCGACTATAGCGAGCCGGAGGTCTGGAAAAAACTCGAACAACAATTGGCCACTGCCAGTCTGCCCGACGCATGGCAGTTTGACGTGTTAATCGTCGATGAAGGTCAGGATTTTTCCACCAGCTGGCGCGACGCCTTGTTGCGTTTGTTAAAGCCCGACGGCCGCGCGATCTGGCTCGAAGACCCCATGCAAAATTTATATGGCCGCGAGTCCATTGACTTGCCGGGCTGGGTTGGCCTGCACTCAGACACCAACTACCGCAGCCCGCGGCAGATCGTCGAACTGCTGGCCAGCTTAGCGCCAGCGCCGCAGCAGATGGAAGCAGCCAGCCCGTTTGCTGGTGCCGACATTGATTTTCTGACCTATCCACAAGGCGACGATGCGCAACTGTTTGCCCAGACCAGACAAGCCATAACACGCTGTCTGGCAGCCGGCTTTAGCCGTCAGGACATGGCGATTGTGAGTTTTCGCGGCAGAGACAAATCGGCATTGCTCAATCTGGATGCCCTAGGCAGTCATAGTCTGAAATCCTTTGACGGCAGCTATGACTTGTTCGGCAATCCGGTTTTTCGAAGCGGCGAATTGCTGACCGAATCGGTCTATCGCTTCAAAGGGCAATCTGCGCCCGCTGTGATTTTTACCGAAATTGATTTTGAAACGATGGATGAAAAAAACTTTCGCAAGCTCTTTGTCGGCATGACCCGCGCCCGGCTCAAACTGGTGCTGGTCATGTCAGAGAAGGCGGCGGCACAATGCCGGCAGTTTTCCGGCTAGAGGCAGCTTGCGCATGAGGAGATGTCAGATGGCGTCAGTGTGGCGGTCAAATTTTAAATAAACACCGGCACTGACCAGACCGAAAATCAGGTGCGCAATCACTGGCGGCCCGCCACGCATGTCGACAAACCAGGGGAAGCGCTCGGCCAGCAAATAAAAATTGACAAAATAAAGCAGCAAGCCAAACAAGGCACCGATAAACATTACCGCGGCCGGACTGCGCTCAATAGAGCCAATTGAAATGATCGCCGCCAGAACGGCAGCGAACAACACGCCCAGAACATAATGGGTGATCGCCATGACCGCCACCACCGTCATCGAAAAGTCAGCCGATGCCAGCACTTGCTGGCCCATGGTGATGGCGGCAATTCGTCGCGCCAGCATCCAGGGCTGCATGTGAATATCGTTGGCGGCCCATAACAAGGACAGCAGCATCAGCACCGCGCCGGCAACAATGCCGGCAACGACCGCCGCCAGCCAGTCAGGCGCTGGATAGGATTTGTAAGAGAGTGGGAAAGGAACAGGCATCTGCTTGGGCACCGGTCAGATAAACGTTCAGGGGAACACCGGACGGTGCGCATCTTCGCCGCAAAATTGCATTTCCGGATGGCGCTGCTGCAGCATCTGTTCAAGCTCTTGCACGCGTCGCGCCGGAACATCAACGATGAGTAAAATTTTGCCCTTGGCCAGTTCAGGCTGGAATTTGCGCAGGGTCGCACCCGGCACCGCCACCCCGATCAGGCTCGCAGCCCAGCCACCAAAGAACATGCCAATCAAGGTGCTGACTAAAAAAACCGGGGCAGAAAAATCTTGCAACTGAAAGTAATTCAGCAGCAATAAGGCCAGACCCAAACCCAGACCCACGCCGCACAGCATGCCCAGCGAAGCCGCACGCAATGCATCGGTTTTGTGGAAGAGACTGGCTTCCGGCAATCCTTCGGCCAGCGGCCTGCCGTCCGTCATGAAACGAATGTGGCGCTCTTCAATACGTGCCAAGAGCAAGTCATCCAGTGTGCGGCGGGCATTGATGCTGTCAGGCTGCAGATAGTAGAGACGATGACGCATGATCGACCTCCAGGTTATCAAAGTAAGAACTCAGTATAGGCGTACTGAGCAGCCACTTACTGAGCATTCTTATAGCGTAGTACAAGCTGGCCTGAACGATTACCAAGTGTTTGCGAAAAATCAATTAAGCCATTGACATCTCAAATGAGAATGATTAGCATTTGTATCCAAGCACTTCGCAAGCTCATCGCTTCATCTCTTTACAAGGATTCCTGCCATGACCATTCGCACTTCCCTGATTGCTCTGTCACTTGCTGCTGCCTTGGCACCAACACTTGCCCCGACCTTGGCCGTGGCAGCAGACGCGGAAATCGTCATCACGATTAAAGAGCATCAGTTTTCACCGGCCGAAGTGCGCGTTCCTGCCGGCAAAAAAATCAAACTCATCATTGATAACCAGGATGCAACAGCCGAAGAGTTTGAAAGTGCCGAGCTGAACCGCGAAAAAATCATTGCCCCAAAATCGAAAGCATCGGTTTACATCGGACCTCTGAGCGCTGGTAAATATCCCTTCATGGGCGAGTTTAATCCAACGACTGCGCGCGGCGTGGTCATTGCGGAGTAAGCCATCATGTTCGGCTCTGCCCTGATCATTTTTCGCGAAACCCTGGAAGCAGCACTGGTGCTGGGCATCATTGCGGCAGCAACGCGTGGCGTACCACGTCGCAGCTGGTGGCTGGCCGCCGGCGTCATTGCCGGTTTGCTGGGAGCGGGGCTGATTGCCGCGTTGACCGAAACCATTGGTGAACTCGCAAACGGCAGCGGACAAGAATTATTTAATGCCAGCGTGCTGGGTATCGCCGTGCTGATGCTGGCATGGCATCACATCTGGATGTCTTCGCATGGTGCCGAGCTGGCAAGGGACGCAAAAAATGTCGGCGCCGAAGTGAAAGAAGGACGCCGGGACTTGTCTGCCGTTGCGGTCCTGGTTGCGCTAACAGTGCTGCGAGAAGGTGCGGAGAGCGTGCTGTTTTTACATGGCTTGGCTGCCAGCGCGACTAACGGAGCCACAGATGTACTGGCTGGTGGCGCACTGGGATTATTGGGCGGCGTAATGCTGGGGCTGATCATGTTCCTAGGCCTGATGAAGATTCCGGTACGCTGGTTTTTCTCCGTCACCAGCACGCTACTGCTCTTGCTCGCTGCCGGGCTGGCCGGCCAGATGGCACGTTTCCTGATTCAGGCCGACTGGCTGCCGGCATTGTTGTCGCCGATATGGAATACCTCTGCAGTGTTACCCAACAGCTCATTGGCCGGATCGGTCCTGCATGTACTGATCGGTTATGAAGCCAGCCCGAGCGGTATGCAAATCGTATTTTATGCAGCGACCTTAATCAGCATTGTTGTACTGACTGCGCTGGTTCGACGTCAGCACCAAAGTCCTCTCAAAACACATAAGGCTTGAATCACGCTATGAAAAAAATTCTCTTCGCCAGTACTCTTGTCACGCTGTTTGCCCACCCTGCTTTCGCCGGCCCTGCTGAATACATTTACACGCCAAGCGTTGAAGCCGGCGAACGCGAAATCGATTTCAAATATGGCTCGCGCAAATCAACAGGCAATGATTTATCTGCCGTCTCGCTGGGTCTGGGTTATGGTTTTAGCGAATATTGGTTTTCCGAAATCTACGTCAAATATAATCGCGCCGACGGCACTACCTCATTTGACGCCTGGGAATGGGAAAACAAATTTCAACTGACTGAAACCGGTAAATATCCCGTCGACCTTGGTTTTTTGCTGGAGATTGAACGACCGCAAGACCGCACCGAAGGCTACGAAGTCAAGTTTGGCCCGCTATTGCAAACCGAATTCGGCAAGACCCAGATTAATGCCAACCTGCTTTTTCAACGTAATTACCGGGCGCAAGAGGCTAACATCATGCAAACCAGTTATCAGCTGCAGGCCAAGTACCGGCTCAAGCCTGAATTTGCGATCGGCATACAAGGCTTTGGCGAGTTGGGCAATTACGATAACTGGTCTGCCTACAGCCAGCAGTCGCATCGCTATGGCCCGGCAATTTTTGGTAAATTTTCACTTGGTAATCGTCAGGCAATCAAGTACAACCTTGCTTTCCTGATCGGCCAGACAAACAACATCGACAGTAAAACCCTGCGCACGCAAATCGAATACGAATTCTGATCGCGACGCGCTTCACATTAAGGACTCTTGCATGCCACGCCAAGTACTCGAAGAAAACCAAATCCATCCCGCCATTCGCGAGCAGGTCGCCGGCTTTCATATTGGCGTGGTCAATGAAGTGCGCGCTGCCGTCGCCGCCCATGCGGTAACAGTCGTCGGCATGGCGCAAAATCCCTACTGCAAAAAAGCGCGGCAAGCGCTTGATGCCGCCGGCGTGGCCTTTCACTATCTTGAATACGGCAGTTACTTGAGCCGTTGGCAGGATCGTGGCGCACTGAAGATGTGGAGCGGCTGGCCGACCTTTCCGATGGTATTCGTCAATGGCGCATTAGTTGGCGGCTACACAGATTTGAAACGGCTCATTGTTGCGGGCGTGGTTAAAAAAGGCTGATCGCTTGTAATTAGTTAACCGAAAAACAAACACACTGGGTTCCGATTTTCATCGAAATCCAGTGTCTTTCGTTAATGACGAAAATTATTCTTCACTGAAGTCCATCAATCGTGAAGTGCAGAACCAAAAAAATTGACCCTCAAGCCACCGCCACCACTTCCACATTGCCCTGTTTGCGAATGACATTGACGCCAACGTTGTTGGGATAGCGCTGCAACCACAAATCGACTTTGGCATCGAGAACTGACAAGCCGCGCACTTCGAGGTGGTCGAGAAAAGCGGGCAGTTGCGGATGACGAAACCGCACTTCCGCTTTTTCCGGATCAAACGACAATCCAAGACAGGCCTGCAGCAAGGAAAATACGGAGGCCGCAGCCCATGCCTGCGGCGAGCAGGCCACCGGATACATGGTCGGCCCTTCGTCAGGTCGCTTCTCGAATCCGCAAAATAATTCCGGCATCCGGTTCTGATCAACATGCAAACTCACATCACGCAGACCGCTGAATATCTGCATGGCCTTGTCGGTAAAGCCGTAGCGCGCCATACCTTCGGCGATGATGGCATTGTCATGTGGCCAGACCGAACCATTGTGGTAAGCCATAGGGTTGTAACGTGCTGCCGAAATAGGGATGGTTCGTATGCCCCAGCCGCAATAAAAATCCGGCGACAATAATTGTTGCGCAATGCGCGCGGCATGACGCGGCGAGGCTATTCCTGACCACAAGGTATGACCGGCATTCGATGAGGCGACTTTGCATTGCTGCTTGTTGCCATCGAGCGCCAGCGAATAGGTGCCGATTTCTTCACACCAGAAGGCTTCGTCAAAGCGGGTTTTCAATACCAGTGCCGTGCGTTTGAGTTCGGCTGCCAGATCATGTTCACCAAACAGGGTGGCCAGGCGGGATGCGCGGCACTTGGCGTCAAAGACATAGCCTTGCACTTCACACAGCGCAATCGGCGCATCGGCGAGCCTACCGTTTTGATGGAACACCGAGTCATGTGAATCTTTCCAACCCTGCTGCGCCAGACCGGTTTCCAGAGAACGGGCGTATTCAACAAATCCATCGCCGTCACGGTCACCATATTGATCAATCCAGTTCAGTGCGGCGAGAATATTGGGCCAGATCGAGCGAATGAATGCCAGGTCACCGGTGCGCTCGTAATAAGCGCCGGCCAGACCAATAAACAAAGGGGTGGCGTCAACGGTGCCGTAATAACGCCCGAACGGAATTTCTTTTAAGGCGGCCAGTTCGCCATCTCGCGCTTCATGCAAAATTTTGCCCGGCTCCGCATCCCTGACCGCATCAATTTCTGTTGCCTGCGCTGCAGCCAGAAAAGTCAGCACGCCTTTGGCCATGCCGGGATCTACCCATAAATATTCATGCGCCGTCAGGATGCCGTCGCGACCGAAGGTGGTGGCATACCAGGGCAAGCCGGCAAAGGGATAGTCACCTTCCGGCAAGCGGGTAGTGAGCATGATGAGATCAGCAGTTGAACGGTCAATCCAGCGATTAAAGAAAGGGTCGGAAGTGACCACGCGGCAGCGTTCATCCATGCGTTCGCGGGAAAACTGACTGACCTTGGTAAAGGCATCGTAATAATCTTCGTGACTTGGCGCGACCTCACCGATCTGGCAGCCGACCTGAATATAAAAATGGGCCTCGGCCTTGGGTTCAAGAGCTACGCTGAATTCGGCACATTCACCACTGAGCTTTTGCGGCGGCGGATCAAAGCGCACGCAGGTCTGGCGCAGCAGCTTGTCCAGCCCACAGTAACCGAGCACAACTTCGTCTTCACTGACGACTGGCGACAAATGCCTGCCATGCTGCAGACGGGTGGTGCCGCGGACTTCGAAAATATCTTTGTAGTCGGCAGAAAACTCCATCGACATACTGACGTTAATTGGCTCCAGACCAAAATTAACCAGCCGCACATGTTCATAACAGGTGTTTTCGTACAGCAGTTTGGCGCGAAAAATATGCAGCTCGCCTTTCAAGATCCGGTTTTTCCCTTCGGGATGCAAGTCCGGATTCATCAACTCGATAATGAACAGACCGTTATCGTCCTTCACGGTGGAATTCAAATACATAGGCCGCACGCCTTCAATATGCAGCTCCTGATGTGACAAAAAACAAGTGTCGCCATGGTAGATGCCCTCCTCGCCCAAGCCGATGGACTCGATGTCGCCAAAGCGATCAAACATGGCAAAAAGTTTATTGTGCTTTAACACGCGGCGCCGCTCATCATTGGGGGACGCCGTCGCCAGGATGTACCACCGCTCGCCAAGCTGGATTTTGTCCACCATCATTTCACCCTTTAATGCGAACCATGCAAACTGTGTTGCGCGATCAGTCGCTGGTAAAGCAGCACATAATTATTCGCCATCCGCTCTGAAGTAAATCGTGACTCGAACGATGCGCGGCAATCTGCGCGATTTATGCTGGTATCAATTTGCATTGCCGCTTCATTCGCTTCATCCTGATTGCTGACGATAAAACCATTGACGCCTTGGTCGATGACTTCCGGCACCGATCCATGGCCATAGGCAATCACCGGCACACCGCAGGCAAAGGCTTCGATCATGACCAATCCAAACGGTTCGGGCCAATCGATAGGAAACAACAGCGCCTTGGCCTGGGCCAGCAGTGCATGTTTTTGTACTTCATCGACTTCGCCAATAAAATGAATCAGCGGGTGCGCCAGCAAGGGCTCAATCTCGGTATTGAAATAGACCTGATCGGCCTTGTCTATTTTTGCAGCGATATAGAGCGGCACGTCACAATCGAGCGCAATCCTGATGGCGCGGTCGACACGCTTTTCCGGCGACATTCTTCCGACAAAGGCAAAATATTTTCCCGGCTCGGGATGGAAGCGATACAAGTCGGCAGACAGTCCGTGATAAATAGTCTGGCACCAGTTCGCCCATGGTATGGGCGTGCGCTGGCTATCTGAAATGGACACCATAGGACAGCTGTTGAAATGTTCAAACAAGGGCGTCAGTTCAGGCAGATCAAGCCGGCCATGCAAAGTCGTCAGATGCGGCCTGCCTAATTGGCTTGCCATCGGAAAATGCAAGTAGTCAGTATGAAAATGAATGATGTCGAAGTTGTTGGCCAGCCTGCTGACTTTATCGATCTGGATCGCATCGTAGGCAAGCCAGGAACGGTTCAGCATTTCTGCGCGCAATCCGGTCTCTACGCTGGGAATCAGTCGCGAAGCAGTGACCGAATCGGCGGTGGCAAACAGCGTGACCTCATGCCCCTGTCTAACCAGCTCTTCGGTCAGATAGGAAATCACGCGCTCGGTCCCGCCATAGGCTTTCGGCGGAACGCTTTCAAACAAGGGAGCAACCTGGGCAATGCGCATCGTTTTTCTCTTCCTGTCTGCAAAGAAAGCGCCTTCATCCGCGGCGCCAACCCCCTTGATGTAGAGGCGCTATTGCACAAACAGTTCATTTCAGAGTGCATCGGCGCTTATAATCCGCACATGCAAAAAATCGACTTCAGCCTTCAGGGCGACTATGTAGAACTCAACCAGTTGCTGAAATTATGTGGCCTGTGCGACAGCGGTGGCGCCGGCAAATTAATGGTCAGCAGCGGCAAGGTGCGGGTAGATGGCGTGAAAGAATTGCGCAAGACCTGCAAAATTCGCGCGGGCCAGCAGGTCAGCGTCGGCGACCTCAGCATTCGCGTGATGGACAGTTGATCGTTGGCGACGGTTCTAGGGAGAAAAGTGTCTCAAGCTCTACCGGCTTTGCGGCGCAGGCCGCAACCCAGTGTCTTTTTACGGATAACGAAAACCCCTCCGCAAGCCTACATAAAATTGCGCGTATGCAGACCGGATAAACGTTCGGCATCGTCTGCACTAAAACCCAGCCGCACCAGTCGCGCTTTACGTCCGGTAGCCATGTCCTGCTTGAGTTTTTGTACTCGTGCAAAACCAAGCTCTATGGCATTGGCACTGGTATTGTGCGCAGCCAGCAAAATCAGCGCATCAAATACTTCTTCATTCAGGCCCGCACTGCTGGCCAGCGCATCATGGCGCTGCTCGATACAGGCCTTCAGTGTGCCCAGATAAGCAGGGTCTTGCGACAGGCGGTATTCAAGATGGGCCATGCCAAAAGCCACATGACGTGCTTCGTCGCGCGCCACCAGCTTGGCTATCTGGCGTGTCGTCGCGTCCGGGCCGTGCTCTTGCAAGAAGTTGAGCAGATTGACGAAGCTGCCCTCGCCCAGCACCGACAGTAAAAAAGCGCTGCTGGAAAAATCATTGGTCTCGAACAGGGTTTTGAGCGAAGCCTGACCACCTGCGCCTGACAGCGCAGGATTGGCACGGCGCAGCATCGCACGGCGGGTAAAGACTTCGACATGACGCGCTTCATCGGCACACTGTATTGCCAGTAGCTGAACGATTTCGCGAAAATGCGGATGCACCTGGCCGAGATGACGGGCCGGCACCAGCAGTGCGGCGTTTTCATTTTCGATCAGATAGGTCATGACCTGAACAACGGCGTCTTCTACTTCATGCGGCAAATCTTCATGCGCATCCCAGTCAACAGCACTCGCCGGGTCCCACTGGCCTGCCAGTGCCTGGCGATACAAATCTGCAGCAGACTCGGCCCAGACTGCCGACTTGGCAGAAAACCGGAAATCAAAACCGGGACTACCGGCTTCGATGGTCGCGCCCCTTGCAGCCAAACCCCATTGCGCGTGAGCCTGTTCGGCAACAGCCTGTGGCTGGGTGCGGTCGGCACTGCCGCTTTGAACCGCAGCATGCCAGCGGCCTTGCTGAAAAGGGCCGCGGGTAATGTAGGCATGATCGTCTGCAAACGAGACGGCGTGACCGTTCTGGCGACACCAGACCAACAGGTGGGTGTCCCAGTCAGGCGCACTGCCGTCCACCTGCAAAGTCTCGCCAACCGCCATCTGCTCGAGCGCGCGCTTGACTAACAAGTGCGCGCCCTGATGCAGACCCAGCGCTTCAATATTGATAGCCGCTTGCAATGATGTTGCCGTTTGCGTCATAAAATTTTTCGTCGTCAATTGCACGTTCCAATGCTGCATACCCTGAAGTACGTCCGGCTTTCCACTGTCGCAGTCCTTCGAGTTCGAGCAAAGGCCGCACCACCGGATCATCCCAGCGCATGCCGAGCAAGAGTTCGGTAAAACGGGCAATCGCCTGTTGCGGTGCCTGCGGGCTGACGGTGAAGTTGCAGTGATCAAAGGGCGCCGTACGGGTCAGCACCCGCGTCTGGCCAGCTGGCAAAGTGCCATCCGAAGAAAATGCCAGATGATTCCCGTCTATCATCCACGCCGCATCAATTTTTCCTTCTACCAGTGCCCGCGCTGCATCAAGTTCACCGCCAACATGGTCGCCATGCTTGCCGCCCAACACATCGAAACGCCGGGCCGTGTAATCAGTACCTGCCACCAAACCCAGCTGACGCAAATGATCCATGGGAATCAGGGTGGCTTGCGGCGAATCGATCGCACCAAAGCCTACCGTCTTGCCGCGCAACTGCTCAAGCTGCTGCACCGCACTGTCGTTTCTGACCACCAGAACAGAAGTCAGATCGCAATCCGAGTCACGCATGGCAACGGCCGACACACTGAGGCCTTTGGCTTTGGCCATGCGCTCGGCGCGCAGCCAGGCCAGCGGGGAATTCCAGGCCAGATCAAGGGAGCCGTTAAATTGATCTTCAACCTGTCGTTCGTAATTTGAGTACAGCACAAAATCGAAGGCCAGATCATGCTGGGCAAACCAGCTTTTGAACCCTTCCCAGATGGTGACGACTTTGGGCGCGTAAGCAACCGCGCCCATGACTAATTGATGTTCGGCCATGAGCATTCCTTCCTGTTTAAAACAATGGCAGGCCGGTAATGGCCTTGCCAATGAAGTCATACAACACATCCGTGGTCGGCGCCATGACTGAAGAAGCACGGGCATCACGGAACAGGCGCTCGACGCCGACTTCTTTACGGAAGGCAGCGCCGCCGCACACACGCATCGCCACATCGGTGACTTCCAGTGCTGTTTCAGCTGCGGCCGCCTTGATTTCCAGCACGCGCAGCATGGTGTCGGCACGACCGCTGACGATGGCAGCAATGGTGTCTTGCAGCAGGCAATGAGCCATGTCGGCCTTGATCCGCGCACGCGCCAGATAGGCACGAATGGTTGGCAGATCAGCCAGGGACGTATCGAGGTGCTGATGACGGGTCTGACCGACGTGGGCAATGGCTCGGCTCAACGCGCCTTCGGTGGTACCTACTGAGCAAGAAGCATTGAGTACGCAGAACCATGGCAGCACCACACCCATCATGACGTCGAAGCCTTTGCCGTCTTCCCCCAGCTGGTTGGCTGCCGGAATACGCAGGCCGCTTGCTGTCACCGGTGAAGACGCATTGCCGCGCATGCCCATGCCGTCAAACGGCGCGGCCAGTTTCAGACCGGCAGACTTGGCGTCCACCAGCCACAGGCTGCTGGCGCCTTCGGCTGCCAATGGCTTGCTGGACCAGACATAAGAGTCGGCGTGAAAAGCCGCCGTAATCCAGCTCTTGCGGGCATTGAGCACAATCTCTTCGCCCACTTTTTCCGCCGTACTGGCGGGGGCCCAAAAATGACTGCGCGACTCGGCTTCAGAAAAAGCCAGCGTGGTCAGATGACGACCGGCTGCAATCTCGCGCCGCACCGTCTTCGAGCCCAGTTGTTCAAGCACTGCCACTGCGCAGTAATGCATGCAGACGATCATGGCAGTAGAAGGACAGGTCTGCGCCAGTTTGGCGACGACCTGGCTGGCCTCAGGCAAACCCAGTCCCATACCTCCCATCTCCTTGCTACTGACCAGACCCAGCAAACCTGCCTTGGCCAGGGAGTCGATCACAGGCTGGGGAAATTGTGCTTCCTTATCCGTGACAGGCGCCAAAGCGTCGAGTTCATTAACGATGATTTTTTCTAACAGGGCGAGATGGGACATAGTGGTATGGGGGGGGAAATTAATTTAAGTTAAGTTAAGTAAATTATTAAGGCAAACTTTAACGACCCGCGATTCTGGCACAGACTATGGTGAATTCAATCTAATCAATCTAATTATTCTCACTTTCAGTCAGGGCTAAGGCAAAGGCCTATGGGCTGAGGGTATGATTCGAGGCGACCGGACACGGAAAAGTACCTAGCCACGACGCAGGTTTTTATAAAAAATTTTGACACGCTCCCGCAATGAATATCAAAGAAGCACTATCGACTCTGGAAAATAATCCTGACTTTCGGGTATTACGAAAAGTTCACATCACTGACCAGCATGTGTTTGCTGAAAACAGCAGCGGGGAAGCCTGCGGAAAAGTGGCCATTATCGATACCGAAACCACCGGCCTGAAAATCGAACTCGGCGCAAAGATTATTGATCTGGCCATCCTTGTCTGTGAATACGGGCTACACAGCGGTCAGCTTTACCGGGTCGTTGCCAGTTACGAAAGCCTGGAAGACCCACAAGAGCCAATTCCTGTCGAAATTACGCAATTAACCGGCATTACGGATGACATGGTTCGTGGACAGCGGATTGATGATGCCGCAGTCGAAAACGTGATGGCGCAAGTCAAACTGGTGGTTTGTCATAACGCGCGTTTTGATCGTGCATTTCTGGAAGCGCGCTTTCCGCTGTTTATTAAACAGCGCTTTGCCTGCTCATTAACAGAAGTACCGTGGGCGCAATGGCAAATCAAAAGCAGCAAGCTCGACTATCTGGGTTTCCGTTTTGGTCTTTTCCATGAAGGCCACAGAGCGCGGGCCGATGTCGACATGCTCGCCGCCTTGTTGTCGCAAACCTCAGCCGACGCCAGCCAGACCGTGCTGTCCATGTTGCTGACTTCGGCACGCTCGCCGTCCTGGCGCATTCATGCAATCAATTTGCCCTTTGACAGCAAAGACCACGCTTCAGCCAGAGGCTATCGCTGGAATGATGGCAAAACCCAGGGGCCAAAGGCCTGGTGGATAGAAACCCGGGACGAGCCAGCCGAGCTTGAATTTCTGAGTCAGCATGGCTGCAAAAACCCGGAAAGCATCAAATTAACGGCTCTCGAGCGCTATCGCAATCGCTGAAACCGGACACCCGGTTATTGGCGCGCAATTAGGTCTGGCAATACAGGAAATTTACCCATATACTGTACATAAATACAGTATATGTGAGTCCTGTCCCGGCCAATGCCCGCCATAACTTCAAGGAGTCAATCCGATGAAAACAAGCACCATGTTGAACCCCGCTGTTAATGAGTCGTCTGTGACCTCAGCCAAGGCTGACGTGATGAGCATCTGGCGTAAATGGGGCTGGCAACCACCGAGCGAATACCGGAACTTTGCACAAGCCTGTCGCCCCGCCATCACAGCCGGCATGCAGAAACTGGCGTTGGCCAGGTCCTTGCATACCGTATCCGACTGGGATTAAGGCTGGCTGTCTGGCGCTGGCTTGTCTGCCAGCGCTATACGAAAAGCCTCCAGGCGCTTTTCATATTCTTCGGCGTCGCCGTAGGCCAGAAAATGGCTGTAGCGGGAATGGGTTCCAACAATTTTTCGGGCGTGCTTGATGGGGCAAAAATACTGCTCTGTCCGTGCGATTATTTCGCCGACATAAGCAATCAGTCCCGCGCCATAGGCACAGTAAGTGCAATGGAATTTCTCGATGAAATTGAGATAATCAAGGTGCTGACGATCCAGCACAATATAGTCGCTGCGTTTGACCTTCGCGACCTGATAAATCGGGAAGCAAACCGCCTGATAAAAACTGACGCACAAATCCAGCATCACTAAAGGGAAAACCATCCCGTAAATAATCGGCCCTGTAATCAGATTCTGCGGTCGGTTTTTTATCAGCCAGCGAAAAAATCCTGTCTTGAGTTGTTTATGCATCGCACTGATGCTGTGCTCGAACTCAACCCGCTTACCCTTGATTTGAAAAAAAACGCGTGTTTCCTGTTCATGCAGCGCCTGACGAAGATCCTCTTCAACCAGTGCTAACTGATTAAGCAAGTCACGAATTTTATCGTTCATAGTCGCCCCATCTTTATCAAGGCTATAACGATAACATTGGAACTCGCCATTACATGCGGCATTTTTTACGATTGAGTCATGATTACTGAGTATTAGCAGGCTCTGCAGAATTCTCGGGACTGGCTTTCCAGAAAATGGAAATGGACTTCGGTTTTCCATGAACGACGGTAAAACGCCGGGTTTGCTTGGCACCCTTATTGGTTGCTTCAACCGTATATATTCCCGGCTCCAGTTTAATCAGCGCAAACGGGCCGTCTGTTTTAATCTCCAGAACGGTTTGATGGTTCGCATTTTTCACCGTCAGATCGACATCGGCAATCCAGACTGCCTTGCCCTCCATGATTGCAGAGAGCATGATGTGCACGGGCCAGCGCTTCGCTTCTTCCTTGATTGCGCTTGATTCATCAAGACCAATACCGCTAGTTATATAATCAATACCATTCTGATTATTTACCTCAGGAACCTGGGCAAATGCGATCGATGTTGCTGACATGCTGATGAAAACCGATTTCATCAAAAAATATTTAATCTTCATCATTGTTCTCCGGATCAAGGTCATTAAAATTCGGACTTTCAGACTCAATGTAATGCATCATTTCTCTGAAAATCAAGCAAAGTTTTAAAAGCCGGACAGCAGCATTCGCTCACTTCACCCGAACAAGGAATCCATGCGCCATGCATTAAAAAACCACCGCCGCGATTTGGCCACCATCGCTTCATGGGCCATGTTTAGCCGCGGCCTTGAACCGGAATTTTCCGACGCGGTGCAGCAAGAACTGAAACATATCAATGAGCCTGCGCTGGAAACCGGAAGCAACATCAAAAATTTGACGGCACTGCTCTGGTGTTCGATTGACAATGACGATTCGCGTGACCTTGACCAGCTCACTGCCTGTGAAGTCTTGCCTAAAGGCGGCATTCGCATCTTTGTCGCCGTGGCCGATGTCGACGCGCTGGTCAAGAAGGGTTCAGCGATTGACAATCATGCGCGACTCAACACAACCTCGGTCTACACCTCAGCCTGCACGTTTCCCATGCTGCCGGAGAAGCTGTGCACCGATCTGACTTCGCTTAATCCTCACCAGGATCGCATGGCGCTGGTGACGGCGATGGATTTCTCTGACGATGGCGTTTTATTTAATTCTGCGATTTATCGCGCAGTCGTTCGCAATAAAGTGCAGCTGGCCTACGATGCGGTCTCGGCCTGGATAGAAGGCGACGCAAATTTACCGGTTACCGCCACTCAGATAGTGGGCATGGATCATCAATTGCGTCTGCAAGACGCACTGGCGCAAAAGCTGCGGGTTATCCGTCGCTCGCAAGGGTCGCTGGAATTCGAAACCTTTCAGCCCAAGGCTTCCTTTGAAGGCGAGCGTATTACCGAAATCAAGCTGCAGCCGCAAAACCGGGCGCGTCAGTTGATTGAAGAATTCATGATCGTCACCAACGGCTGCACCGCACAATTTTTGGCCAGCCACGGCGGCCCCTCGCTCAGAAGAGTGGTCAGGTCGCCTGAAGGCTGGCTGCGCATTGTCGAAGTCGCAAAACATTATGGCGCTTCACTCCCGCATAAACCGGATGGAAAAGCCCTGGAAAATTTTCTGGCCCGCCAGCACAAAGCCGATCCCTTGCGCTTTCCCGATCTGTCCTTGGTCATCATCAAGCTGATGGGCTCCGGTGAATATGTGGTTGAGAAACCGCATGGGCCCAAACTGGGCCACTTTGCGCTGGCCGTGAAGGATTACATGCACTCCACCGCGCCGAATCGGCGCTTCCCCGACCTGATTACGCTGAGACTATTAAAGGCAGCACTGGCCGGAGAAAAAGCGCCCTATACGGTGAGTGAACTCGATGAGCTGGCCGCACATTGCACCGCGCAAGAAGATGCGGCGCAAAAGATTGAAAGGCAAGTGCGCAAATCGGAAGCTGCTCTGTTTTTGCATTCGCATATCGGACAACATTTTAATGGCTTGATAACGGGGAATAGCAGCAAAGGCGTCTGGGTCAGAATTTTTGAACCGCCTGCTGAGGGACGCCTCAAAGGCGATTTGCCAGACCTGAGTATCGGTGACCGGGTTCGCGTGCGGCTGGTCTCGACCTCGGTTGAACGCGGGTTTATCGACTTTGTGATCGCCAATGAATTAAGGCCCGGCTAAGCACCGCCGTCAATGGTTTACCAATACCGGATACGTCCGGTATCAACGTGAACAAATTGTTCGCTCTGATAAAAGCCCACCCCGCCCAGCCGTAAGGAACGTGCGGCATCGCCCAAATCGCTAAGCGATGCGCCGGCACAGCGAATATCGATGGCTTTGCCATCCATATGCAGACTATGTTTGGCAACACCACCGCCTCGTGTGTTGCGCAGAGTTGAATTGGTTTGTACGCAGCGATAGCCTGAAATGACATCAAAGGCCTGCTCGGTCCCCAGTGTCTGTTTCAATTGAAATAGCAGATCAAAGAGCTGCGGATCAATGGCGCCAACCTGACCGGAATAATGGTCGCGCAAAAAATGGTTGAGTTGGGTCAGTGCCTGCGGAATGTATTGATTATCCACCGCATAAACCAGTGACAGCCGCTCGCCAGTATGGGTATGGTTGAAAGCCAGACTACGTGCTTTGGATTCAGACGCCAGGATTTGCTGTGAACAGGAAAGCGCCGATCCCGTAATCAGCAAGGACGCTGTCTGACAGAGGAATTGACGACGGGGCAGCAGGCATTTTGTTTTCATAATCAATCAAAAATAAGATTAGTGGCTGATGCGTTGAACAAAGTGATCCTGATTTTTCCGCTTACGCAATGCATTGTCCAACATTTTGTCTTGCCCGTAGATATCAGAATAGAAAAAAGTTCGGCCATCAGTCTTGCTGATGACGGTACTGTAAGTAATCAGCACCCTCACCGGCTTGTTTAACTTCAGCGTTGTCGATTGCCCCGCCTTCATCGCTTCCACAATACGTATTTCGTCCCACTGCGTTTCATCTTGCAAAACAAATTTGGCTAAGGCCACAGGGTCTTCCACCCGTATGCAGCCATGACTAAAATCCCGCCGGTCTTGCCTGAACAGTTGCGGCGCGGGGGTGTGGTGAAGATAGATATGGTCATTATTGGGAAAAACAAACTTAATATCCCCTAACGCATTCTTTGGGCCCGGACGCTGACGGATGCGCAATTCACCGCGGCTCACCGCCTGCAGGTTTTTGTCTGTTAATACATTGATCACTTGTCCGCCAGCGACACTGACAAACTCAAAATCCTGATCTTCAAAATAATGCGGATTTTGTTTGAGTTTTGGCACGATTTCTTTTGTTGCGATCGAAGACGGCACATTCCAATACGGGCTGAATTCAATAAATTGCATGTCTGCTTCAAAGATCGGGGTTCGGGTGTCTAATGCTTTTCCGACAATCACACGCATTTTCCCCTGCACATCGATGCCCTGCTCGTGGACCTGATAGGCACGCAAGACAAACTCGGGAATATTAATCGTGATCATGCGCGGATTTTCCAGAACAGGCGTCCAGCGCAGCCGCTCCATGGTCACTTCAATCTGTCGCACCCGGGTAGACGGCAGCACATTCAGATAAGCCAAAGTTTGCCTGCCGATTACCCCATCGGCGACAAGATTATGGCGTTCCTGAAAGGCTTTAATTGCATCGACGAGAACGCCTTCGTAACGACCGGGCAAAGCCTCAGCTGAGGCAAGATCACCAAGCGCCAGCAAGCGCTGGGCAAGCACTGCCAGGTCTTGATAATGATTGCCGGGCTCCAGTTTTTTTAAGGGGAAGATCACCAGCGGCGTATTCCAAGCCGGATTTTTCGCAATGATTTTGTAACTTGCCAACGCTTGGCGCAAGCGGGCATAAAGTGGCACGCCCGGGGCGGCAGCGCTAACGGCTTCGGCTAAGCGATGCTCGCTGACAGCGGTGCGCAAATAGGTCGCCGGATTAAACTGATCGGTCGTCAGTGCCGCAAAGTTTTCCTGAATTTTCCGGGGATCGACCCGACCGATATGCAGATCAGCCAGAAAGTTCTGCATCGAAAAAGTTAAGGCGGCATCAAGGGCTGGCAGGTCTGAGGCTGCCGGCTTATTTCCGGCTTTGATCTGACCGAATCCTTCGCGCAATAGCTGCGCCTGATAGTCTTCAGGAAGCAGTGCCTCCTTGTCGGCATTGATCAGTATGCCTATGGCCTGCATGGCTTCCTGGCTGGGGCGGCCGTCAGAGGTAATCCACAGTAATGCTTCGGTAGCCCAACATGCAGGCGTCAATAAAATCAGCGCACTGCAGAAGCACCAAACATATAATTTTTTACATAGAAATAGCTTGCTCATACCAAATAGCATAACCGGTATAAAAACCGGATCAACTATTTTTTTTCCAAATGGATATTTACCAATATAAACCGCTGCTTATAACATTCCCTGAATCGCCTGTGTCACCAGCGACAAGCGTTGCATGCCAAGTTTAGTCTGGCTGGTGCTGGCCGCCATTTCAGACGAACCGCTGGAGAGACTGCGCATCGCTTCAGCAACTTGACGGATAGAACGCACTTGCTCCTGACTGTTGAGTAAGACCTGCTGCGCATTCTCATAAACACCACTGGCTATGTCGGCCAGCGTGGTAAAGGTCTGCCCCGTCTGCTGTGCAATCACCGACACTTCATTGACCGTTACGGTGCCCGCTTCGGTCACCATGACTGCGGCATTGGTCGCTTTCTGAATATCAATGACCAGTGCATTGGCACGCTCGGCTGATTTTTTACTTTGCTCGGCCAGTTGCCTGACTTCAGCGGCAACCACCGCGAAACCCTTGCCTTGTTCACCGGCACGAGCCGCCTCCACCGCAGCATTCAAGGCCAGCATATTGGTCTGGCTCGCCAGGTCGCTGACCAGATTGGCAATCAAGCCAATCTGGCCGGCCTGTTCAGATAAACGCAAGATCTGATTGGCTACGGCATTCACTTTTTCTTTCACACGCGTCATGCCCTCTTCTGTCTTGTCGGCCAGTTTCAGTCCGGCGCCCGTCAAGGCCTGCGCTTCCCGTGCCGCATTGGATGCCGACTCTGCCTGTTGCGAGCTTTGCCCAGCCGATACGCCCAACTCTTCCATGGTCGCCGTGGTTTGCGCCACCGCTGCTGCCTGCTGGCCGACAACCCGCTCATGTTCACTGACGGCGGCTGATATTTCAGATGAAGAGGCACTGAAGGTAGCAATTTCATTACGGATGCGCTTGGTAACGACGCGGGTAATATAAAAAATATTGACCGCTGTCAGCAACGCAGCAATCAGTGCGCCGCCAATGTATATCCATTCCATCATCTGCGATGCAAGCAGCGCCTCATGCTGCCTGTGCTTGAGGTTGTTTACTTCCATTGCAATTATTTCAGTCAGTACAGTCTGACTTTGTTCAGTCAGATTCCGGCCCACTCCTGCCGAGATGATGGCCACCGCTTCTGTACGTTTATTGTTGCGAACCAAATTCATTATTTTTAAAGTCAGTTCAACTTTATTCTGAATCCGTTTTTCAAATTCTTTGAATATCGCCGCCTGCTCTGGGTCGTAATTTTGCAAGTCTTTTAGCTCGTTAAAATTGTGACGCAAGATAGCGATATTTTCATTGTATGAATCCGCATACAGTTCTTTTTCCGTAATGACGAAACCACGCTGGTCACTTTCTGCCCTGTAGAGCAAGGCTTCAATCTGATTCAACATGGCAATCTGCTTGTCGGTATTGATCACGTATTCATTGGCAGCAGCCTGAATGCCATTGCCATACTTCGCCGCGGCTGTAATGGCAATGATCACCCCTAACATCAAGAGAAAGCCCGTGGCAATAATAGGGCTGAGCCGGCCAAAGCGATGTCTGGCTATGCTTGACATATTTTGTTCTGACACGATAGGACTCCCGAAAAATTTTGTTTAGCCGAAAAAAAAAGACCTCACATCATGCATAGCTGATTGAAGATATTTTTTGACCCTTCAATGCAGTCAGCAATTCACCTGCCGTATTAATTGCGCGCGGTGGCAAGGCCGTATCGGATGGCAATTTCTCCAGCAAGTCGGTGGCCACCTGTTGCAGGCGCAGTGCATTGGAAACGTCACCGTCCAGAGTACACAGCGCCGACATATCGAAATAAGCCATGACGAAGCCGGGATCCAGATAAATCACTTGCTTGAGCAAAGTCTGCGCACGGTGCCAGTCACCTTTCTCTTGCGCCAGATGGGCTTGCAAGTAGTACGGCCCGGCTTCCAGCGGCGAGGATGCAATTAGCCGCACGCAAATCGATTTCGCCTGCTCCAGCAATCCGGCGTCGGCAAGCTGCCATGCCTGTAACAGTTCCTCTTTCTGGCCTATCAGAGCGCTGGCTACCGCTTCGGGCGCCACGCAATTTATCGTTGGCCCGGCATTGATGGATACGCGCATTTTGGGCTTGAGCGTTTCTGCTTGCGGCTTTTCGCCAGAAGCTTGCGCACGGCTGTAAACAAGCGATTCTGGAAAGCTTTGCCGCGACAGAGACGGATAACTATTTGTGGAGAGTTCGTTATGCCCAACGAGTAAAAATCCTGTCGGTGCCAGCGCTTGCGTCAGTTTGTCTACAACCACAGGCAGCACGTCATCGCGGTAATACATCAGCACATTGCGGCACACGATCAAATCAAAATCGCCGTCAGCAACTGCCGGTACCGAGCTACTCAGCAAATCATCTTCGGCAAAGCTCACCATATCGCGTATGCGCTGCGCGATTTTCCAGCAACCGTTTTCACACTTAAAATAACGATGGCGTATCTGTTCTGGCACGCCGCGAAATGACCAGTGGCTATACAGGCCGGCTCGCGCGCGCTGCAATGCCTGCTGGTTGATATCGGTGGCCAGTACGGTGATATTCCACGCGACAGCCGGTGGCAGCAACTCGGTCACCAGCATAGCCAGGGTGTAGGCTTCTTCACCAGTCGAGCAACCGGCGCTCCAGATGCGCAGCATATGACGCCCGGCACGTTGTTCTATACGTTGTGGCAAAAGCCGGTTGCGAATCAGGGCGACTTGTCCGGCGTCGCGGAAAAAAAAACTCTCCAGCGGAATCAGCGCCGAAGCCAGTGCGTGTCGTTCGGCGAGATCGTTCGCATCATTTTGCAGCAGTGCATTGACATAATTTTCATTATTGTGCTGATGGGTCGCGCGCTCACGCTCGGTCAGCACAGCATGCAGTCGCTCAATATCACTATCGTGGAAACGTATGCCGGTAAAGGCTGAAATTTTTTCCATCAGCTCACTGTCGAGCGCTTGATCTTCCATCATGCTGCTCCACTGCGAAAGACCAGCTTGCGCAGATAGTTCAGCTGACGTTGCGGCGGCATTGCGGTACTCAATACATGCATGCCGCTAACGCTGACAGCAGCTTCGCGGGCGGTTTGAGATGCAGGGTGCGCCAGTATCACCCGCAGCAGGGTCGGGTAGCTGGCGGCCACGGCGGGCATTGACAAGCGATCCGGCAATGTCGTTTCATCATGCACCAGCAGCATGGCAATGCTGGGATCAGACAAACAGCTTTCAACCTCATCCCAGAGCGCACAGGACACGACTTCAAAGCCACCGCTGTGCAGAAATTTTTGCATCTGATTTCTGCGCAGTACATGGGTATCCATTAAAACCAGACGAATAGGCAAATTGGCTTGCAAAGATTTTGCCGGCTGTCCCGCATAGCACCAGTTAGTGCGCAGCAGGTGTTCGAATTTGGCAGCAGGCACTGGCGGAGA
>CANGAW010000026.1 GCA_947451925.1 Burkholderiales bacterium
GCACTGGCTGAAGCACTCGACACCTACATCCCGACACCAGAGCGTGCTGTTGACGGCGCGTTCCTGCTGCCAGTGGAAGACGTGTTCTCGATCTCGGGTCGCGGCACGGTTGTGACCGGTCGTATCGAGCGCGGCATCGTCAAGGTCGGCGAAGAGATTGAAATCGTCGGTATCCGCGACACCCAGAAATCGACTTGCACGGGCGTGGAAATGTTCCGCAAGCTGCTCGATCAAGGTCAGGCAGGCGACAACGTTGGCGTGCTGCTGCGCGGCACCAAGCGGGAAGACGTCGAGCGCGGCCAAGTATTGGCCAAGCCAGGTTCGATCAAGCCACACAAGCATTTCACCGGCGAGATCTATGTGCTGTCGAAAGACGAGGGTGGTCGTCATACCCCGTTCTTCAACAACTACCGCCCACAGTTCTACTTCCGTACCACCGATGTAACCGGTGCGATTGAACTGCCAGAAGGCAAAGAAATGGTTATGCCAGGCGACAACGTGTCGATCACCGTGAAGCTGATCAACCCGATTGCGATGGAAGAAGGTCTGCGTTTCGCGATTCGCGAAGGCGGCCGTACTGTTGGCGCCGGTGTGGTTGCCAAGATCATCGAATAATAAAACCATCATGCCGTGAGCGAAACCTCGCTCACGGCTCGCTCTTTTAAGGAAGCATCATGGAAAAGCAGGAAAAGCAAAAGATCCGTATTCGTCTCAAAGCGTTTGATTATAAGTTGATCGATCAGTCAGCACTTGAAATCGTTGAGACCGCCAAGCGCACTGGTGCTGTTGTCAAAGGCCCGGTGCCACTGCCTACACGTATTCAGCGTTGGGACGTTCTGCGTTCGCCGCACGTGAACAAAACGTCGCGCGACCAGTTCGAGATTCGTACCCACCAGCGTCTGATGGACATCGTGGATCCTACCGACAAGACAGTCGATGCGCTGATGAAGCTGGACTTGCCAGCTGGCGTAGACGTCGAAATCAAACTGCAATAATTCGGTGGTGTGGGCGGGCCTGCATTTTCTTCTTGTAGGCTTGCTGTTCCCACGCTATAATCGCCGGCTTCGGCAAAAGTCCGTGAGTACACGCGATTTTTGCGTTTTAAGTTTCGTAAACATCAGCCCTGCCCAATCGTAGGCGGGAATGGAGAAATAATATGAGCCTAGGCCTTGTTGGTCGCAAGGTTGGTATGATGCGCATCTTCACGGATGACGGGGATTCAATTCCTGTAACCGTGCTGGACGTGTCGAACAACCGCGTGACGCAAATCAAAACGCCTGAGACTGACGGTTACACAGCCGTTCAGGTCGCATACGGTCAACGTCGTGCATCGCGCGTGACGAAAGCTGCTGCCGGTCACCTCGCTAAAGCGGGTGTCGAAGCAGGTACCGTATTAAAAGAATTCCGTGTTGACGCATCCAAAGCTGCTGAGTTCAAGATGGGCGACGTAATAGCCGTCAGTCTGTTCGAAGCGGGTCAAATGGTTGACGTGCAGGGTGTGTCGATTGGTAAAGGCTATGCCGGTACCATCAAGCGTCACAACTTCGCATCAGGTCGTGCATCCCACGGTAACTCCCGCTCGCACAATGTGCCTGGCTCGATCGGTATGGCGCAGGATCCAGGTCGCGTTTTCCCTGGTAAGCGCATGACCGGTCACATGGGCGACCAAACCAAAACCGTACAAAACCTTGAGATCGCTCGTGTCGATGCTGACCGTCAGCTGATCCTGGTTAAGGGTGCGGTTCCGGGTGCAAAAAATGGCCAAGTGGTCGTTTTGCCTGCTATCAAAACTAAAGCCAAGAAGGGAGCCTAAGGTATGGAACTCACGCTCCTGAATGCACAAGGTCAATCTGCTTCTAACGTTGCTGCGCCAGATACTATTTTTGGTCGCGACTACAACGAAGCGCTGATCCATCAAGTGGTTGTTGCCTATCAGGCAAATGCTCGCAGTGGTAACCGCAAGCAGAAAGACCGCGAAGAAGTCCATCACACGACGAAAAAACCTTGGCGTCAAAAGGGCACCGGTCGTGCTCGCGCCGGTATGTCGTCGTCCCCGCTGTGGCGCGGAGGTGGTCGTATATTCCCGAACTCGCCTGACGAGAATTTCACGCACAAAGTTAACAAGAAGATGTATCGCGCAGGTCTCTGCTCGATTCTGTCCCAGTTGGCGCGTGAAGGTCGTTTGTCGATTGTTGAAGACTTTACGGTTGAAGCACCAAAGACCAAGCTGCTATCGCAAAAGTTAAAGGTTATGGGTCTTGAGTCCGTACTGGTCATTACAGACAGTCTGGATGACAACCTGTTGCTGGCTTCACGCAACCTGCCGAACGTGCTGGTTTGCGAGCCGCGTCATGCTGACCCGGTGTC
Source organism: Burkholderiales bacterium (assembly GCA_947451925.1). Classification (GTDB taxonomy): domain Bacteria; phylum Pseudomonadota; class Gammaproteobacteria; order Burkholderiales; family Burkholderiaceae_D; genus Pernthalerella. Next base: position 2,368 of record CANGAW010000026.1, read on the forward strand.
ATTGGTGTTCTTCAAGAAAGTGCTGATCACCAAGCCGGCATTGGCCAAGATTGAGGAGATGCTGGCATGAACGCAGTCGTCAAATTTACTGAAGAGCGCCTGATGAAGGTGTTGCTGGCTCCGGTCATTTCGGAAAAAGCCACTTTCGTTGCTGAGAAAAACGAGCAGGTCGTGTTTCTGGTTATGCCGGATGCAACCAAGCTTGAAATCAAAGCCGCTGTTGAAATGATGTTCAAAGTGCAGGTCGAGTCGGTGCAAGTAGCAAACCGTCCCGGCAAGGTCAAGCGCTCTGGCCGTTTCACTGGTCGTCGCAACCGTACCCGCCGTGCATTCGTTTGCCTGAAGCCCGGTCAGGAAATCAACTTCACCGAGGAGGCTAAATAATGGCTCTCGTTAAAGTCAAACCAACCTCGCCAGGCCGTCGTGGCATGGTTAAGGTGGTCAACCCTGACCTGTACAAAGGTCGTCCGTTCGCGGCGTTGATCGAAAAGAAATCCAAGACCGCTGGCCGTAATAACAACGGTCACATCACCACCCGTCATATCGGTGGTGGTCACAAGCAGCACTACCGCGTGATCGATTTCCGTCGCATCAAGGACGGCATTTCGGCCAAAGTCGAGCGGATTGAGTATGACCCTAACCGTAGCGCCAACATTGCGCTGCTGTGCTACGCCGATGGCGAGCGTCATTACATCATCGCTTACAAAGGTATGGCTGTTGGCGATCAGGTGATGAACGGTGCTGAAGCGCCGATCAAAGCCGGTAACTGTCTGCCACTGCGTAATATTCCGGTTGGTACCACGATGCATTGCGTCGAAATGTTGCCCGGCAAGGGCGCGCAGATTGCGCGTACCGCTGGAGCGGCAGTGGTGCTGATGGCGCGTGAAGGTGTGTATGCGCAGGTTCGCTTGCGCTCCGGCGAAGTTCGCCGCATTCACGTCGAGTGCCGTGCTACGGTTGGTGAAGTCGGTAACGGCGAACACAATCTGCGCAAAATCGGTAAAGCTGGTGCGATGCGTTGGCGCGGTGTGCGTCCAACCGTTCGTGGTGTTGTGATGAACCCGGTCGATCACCCGCACGGTGGTGGTGAGGGTCGTACAGCAGCCGGTCGCCATCCAGTTTCACCATGGGGCCAGCAGACCAAGGGTAAGAAGACGCGTCGCAACAAGCGCACGACTTCTATGATTGTCTCGCGCCGCGGTAAGAAATAAGGGATAAGACATGAGTCGTTCACTAAAAAAAGGGCCGTTTTGCGACGCCCATCTGTTGAAAAAAGTCGAAGCTGCACAAGCCACTCGCGACAAGAAGCCAATCAAGACCTGGTCACGCCGTTCGACCGTCATGCCTGACTTCATCGGTCTGACGATTGCTGTGCACAATGGCAAGCAGCACGTGCCTGTGTATGTGTCCGAGAACATGGTTGGTCACAAGCTTGGTGAATTTGCGCTGACCCGCACGTTCAAGGGCCATGCCGCTGACAAGAAGGCTAAGAAATAAGGTCCGATGATGGAAACTAAAGCTATCCTCCGCAGCGTGCGCCTGTCTGCTCAAAAGGGCCGCCTGGTCGCTGATCTGATCCGCGGCCAGAAAGTCGAGCAAGCGCTCAACATCCTGACATTCAGCCCGAAAAAAGGCGCAGTCATTATCAAGAAAGTGTTGGAGTCCGCAATTGCGAACGCCGAACACAATGATGGCGCCGATATTGACGAGTTGAAAGTCACGACCATCTATGTCGAAAAGGCAGCTGTACTGAAGCGGTTTACCGCTCGCGCCAAAGGCCGTGGTGATCGTATTTCCAAACAATCCTGTCACATCTTTGTGACAGTCGGTAACTAAGGGAGTCACGATGGGTCAAAAAATACATCCAACCGGCTTCCGTCTTGCCGTTACCCGTAACTGGGGCTCACGCTGGTATGCAGGCAATAGTAATTTTGCCAGCATGCTGCTGGAAGATCTGGCAGTTCGTGACTTCCTGAAGAAAAAGCTGAAGAACGCATCCGTTGGTCGCGTTCTGATCGAGCGTCCTGCAAAGAACGCACGCATTACGATTTTCAGCTCGCGTCCAGGCGTGGTTATTGGTAAAAAAGGCGAGGACATCGAAGTACTGAAGTCAGCGCTGGCCAAGATGATGGGCGTGCCTGTGCATGTCAACATCGAAGAAATTCGCAAGCCTGAAACCGATGCACAACTGATCGCTGATTCGATCGCTCAGCAACTTGAAAAACGTATCATGTTCCGCCGCGCGATGAAACGCGCGATGCAAAACGCGATGCGTCTGGGTGCTCAGGGCATCAAGATCATGTCGTCAGGTCGTTTGAATGGCATCGAAATTGCCCGTACCGAGTGGTATCGCGAAGGTCGTGTGCCACTGCACACCCTGCGCGCTGATATCGACTACGGTTTTGGTGAAGCAGAAACCACCTACGGCATCATTGGTATCAAGGTTTGGGTTTACAAAGGCGATCGTCTGGCCAATGGCGAGACACCAGTGGTTGAAGTTGCCGGTGACGACAAGCGCGAACGTCGTGCTCCACGTCGCGATGATGGCAAGCCAGCTGCGCGTCCTGCTCGTACCAAGCGTCCTGAAGGTTCATCTCCCGTTGGAGTAGCAGCTACCGCCGGTGATGCGGCAACTGCGGCTAAACGGGTTCGCGCCAAGAAGGCAGACGCACCAGCTGCGCCGGCTGAGAAGGCAGGAGAATAAAAATGCTGCAACCAGCACGCAGAAAATATCGCAAAGAGCAAAAAGGCCGCAACAAGGGCATCTCGCATGACCGCGGCACTGGCGTATCGTTCGGCGAATTTGGCTTGAAAGCAATCGGCCGTGGTCGTTTGACCGCACGCCAGATTGAAGCTGCTCGTCGCGCGATGACCCGTCATATCAAACGTGGCGGTCGTATCTGGATCCGTATTTTCCCGGACAAGCCGATTTCACAGAAGCCTGCTGAAGTCCGTATGGGTAACGGTAAAGGTAATCCGGAGTACTACGTGGCTGAGATTCAGCCAGGCAAAGTGCTGTACGAGATGGATGGTGTCGATGAGGCGCTGGCGCGCGAGGCTTTCCGCCTGGCTGCTGCCAAGTTGCCACTGTTGACGACCTTCGTTGTGCGTCAAGTCGGCCAATAAGGGGCAAGTAATGAAAGCATCTGAACTCCAAGGCAAAGATCAGGCAGCGCTCGCAAAAGAGCTCAATGACCTGTTGAAGGCCCAATTTGGTCTGCGCATGCAGATCGCGACGCAACAACTGAACAACACGTCCCAGTTGAAAAAAGTGCGCCGTGATATCGCTCGCGTAAAGACGGTCATCAATCAGAAGGATGGTCAATAATGAATGAACCAGTCAAACTAGCGCTCAAGCGCACGTTGGTTGGCACTGTGGTTTCCGACAAAATGGAGAAAACCGTAACAGTGTTGATCGAGCGTCGCGTTCGTCACCCGCTTTACGGCAAGATCATTGTGCGTTCGAATAAGTACCATGCACACAATGAAGGTAATGTTGCTAAAGAAGGTGACATGGTTGAAATTCAGGAAGGTCGTCCTATCTCGAAGACCAAGGCCTGGACCGTGACCCGTATTTTGCAGCAATCGCAAGTCGTATAAATAACTTGCACGCCCGGCATTAAGTCGTGCATAATGTCGGGCTTCCCTGCTGATTTGTGGTTGGGAGTCGAATTAGTTTTAAAAGCTCGTAGTTTTTGTCCACCCAATCGGCGCTTCCAGAATATCGGACCTGCTGGCGGGACCAAGACTGACCGTGATAACGCATTGTGCGAAGTTAACGGATTAAGTTGGGAAAGAAAAAATCATGATTCAAACTGAAAGCCGGCTAGAAGTGGCCGACAACACGGGTGCGCGTGAAGTCATGTGCATCAAGGTGCTCGGCGGTTCAAAGCGCCGTTATGCAGGTATTGGCGATGTGATTAAAGTCACTGTCAAAGTTGCTGCGCCACGTGGTCGCGTCAAAAAAGGCGAGATCTATAACGCGGTTGTTGTGCGTACTGCCAAGGGTGTTCGTCGTCAAGACGGTTCCCTGGTTCGCTTTGATGGCAATGCAGCTGTATTGCTTAATGCAAAGCTCGAGCCGATCGGCACGCGCATCTTCGGACCGGTCACTCGTGAGCTGCGCACTGAGCGCTTCATGAAGATCGTTTCCTTAGCGCCTGAAGTTCTGTAAGGAGTCGTCATGGATAAGATTAAAGCAAAGGACGAAGTCATTGTCCTGACTGGCAAGGATAAGGGCAAGCGCGGTGTGGTTACTCAGCGCGTCGGTACTGACCACCTCGTTGTGGACGGTATCAACATCGCCAAAAAGGCGGTTAAGCCAAATCCGATGTCGGGTGTGACTGGTGGCATCGTTGATAAGTTGATGCCGATTCATGTGTCTAACGTTGCGTTGTTCAATGCAGCGACAGGCAAGGCAGATCGCGTGGGCATTAAGCTCGTGGACGGTAAAAAAGTCCGCGTGTTCAAGTCCAGCGGTGAAGTCGTGAAGGCGTAAAGGACTATGGCCCGTTTCCAAGAGTTTTATAAAGAAAAAGTCGTTGCTGACCTGACAGCCAAATTTGGCTACAAGTCGGCAATGGAAGTGCCGCGCATTCTGAAGATCACCCTGAATATGGGTTTGTCTGAAGCAGTAGCAGACAAAAAGATCATTGAGCATGCTGTTGGTGACTTGACCAAAATTGCTGGCCAAAAGCCAGTGGTGACCAAGGCTCGCAAAGCTATCGCCGGCTTCAAAATCCGTGAAGGTTATCCGATCGGTTGCATGGTGACTTTGCGTGGTTCGCGGATGTATGAATTCCTTGATCGCCTGACGACAGTTGCGCTGCCTCGCGTACGTGACTTCCGTGGTGTGTCGGGTCGTGCATTTGACGGTCGCGGCAACTACAACATCGGTGTGAAAGAGCAGATCATTTTCCCCGAGATCGAGTACGACAAGATTGATGCGCTGCGCGGTATGAATATCAGTATCACCACGACAGCGAAGACCGACGACGAAGCAAAAGCGCTTCTCGCCGCATTTAAATTCCCGTTCAGAAACTGAGGCTGCCATGGCAAAACTGGCACTGATTAACCGCGAAAAGAAGCGTGCTGACCTGGTGAAGAAATTCGCCGGTAAGCGTGCCGAATTGAAGGCGATCATCGAAGACCAATCGAAATCGGAAGAGGAGCGTTACGAAGCTCGCCTGAAGTTGCAGGCGCTGCCACGTAATTCGGCCCCAACCCGTCAGCGCAATCGTTGCGCACTGACCGGTCGTCCGCGCGGTACCTTCCGCAAGTTCGGCCTTGGCCGTACTAAGCTCCGTGAAATCGCCATGCGTGGCGAAATCCCGGGTATGACTAAAGCCAGCTGGTAAATAGGAGAAGATGCGATGAGTATGAGCGATCCTATTGCCGATATGCTGACCCGTATCCGCAATGCGCAGGTAGTTAACAAGACTTCTGTAGCAATGCCTTCGTCAAAAATCAAGATCGCCATTGCGCGTGTCTTGAAAGATGAAGGTTATATCGAGGACTTCGCAGTTGTTGGCGAGTCAGCGAAACCAGAATTGAAAATTGGTCTGAAATATTATGCTGGCCGTCCAGTGATTGAGCGCATCGAACGCGTATCGCGTCCCGGTTTGCGTGTCTATCGCGGCAAAGGCGATATTCCGACTGTGATGAACGGCCTTGGTGTCACCATCATCTCCACCCCGCAAGGTGTGATGACTGACCGCAAAGCGCGCGCTACCGGTACCGGTGGTGAAGTGCTCTGCTACGTGGCCTAAGAGAGGGAATTCAACATGTCACGTGTAGGTAAAATGCCAATCGCGATACCCAAGGGTGTCGAAGTAACGATTGCAGCAGATAAAGTCACTGTCAAAGGTGCGTTGGGTACATTGTCCCTGCCTTTGAATGGTCTGGTTCTGATCAAAAACGAAAACGACATCCTTACTTTCGTAGCTGCCAATGACAGCCGCGAATCGAATGCGATGATGGGTACAGTGCGCGCTCTGGTCAATAACATGGTCAACGGCGTCAGCAAAGGCTTCGAAAAGAAGCTGACACTGGTTGGTGTGGGTTTCAAAGCTCAGGCTGCTGGTGAAAAGCTGAATCTGGCACTGGGCTTCTCGCATCCAGTCGTGCATCAAATGCCAGCAGGCGTGAAGTGTGAAACACCAACGCCAACTGAAATTTTGATCAAAGGCATCGATCGTCAGCAGGTTGGCCAAGTCGCCGCTGAAGTTCGCGCTTATCGCAGCCCTGAGCCCTACAAAGGCAAAGGCGTCCGTTATTCGGACGAGGTTGTGGTGATCAAAGAAACCAAGAAGAAGTAACAGGGGTTGAACATGGACAAGAAAGAATCTCGTCTGCGCCGCTCGCGTCAAACGCGTGCCAAGATCGCAGAACTCAAGGTAAATCGCCTTGCCGTGCATCGTACCAACCTGCACATTTACGCGAGCATCATCGCTCCGGACGCAACTGTCCTGGCGAGTGCTTCGACCGCAGAGGCAGAGGTCCGCAAGGAACTCGCCGGTCAATCAGGCAAGGGCGGCAACACTGCTGCTGCAACCTTGGTTGGCAAGCGCGTTGCAGAGAAAGCACTGAAAGCCGGTATCGCTGAAGTTGCATTCGATCGCTCTGGTTTCCGTTATCACGGTCGCGTTAAGGCAGTTGCCGAAGCCGCTCGTGAAGCCGGTCTGAAGTTCTAAGGAAGAATCGTTATGGCAAAAATGAGCCCGAAGATGCAAAGCGACAAGCCTGATGACGGCATGCGCGAGAAAATGATTGCGGTTAACCGTGTCACCAAGGTGGTGAAGGGTGGCCGTATTATGGGATTCGCGGCTTTGGCCGTAGTTGGTGATGGTGATGGTCGTATCGGCATGGGCAAAGGCAAATCGAAAGAAGTGCCGGTAGCTGTGCAGAAGGCCATGGAAGAAGCCCGTCGCAAGATGATCAAGGTAACGTTGAAAAACGGTACTTTGCAACACACAGTCAGCGGCAAGCACGGCGCCTCATCAGTGATGATGATTCCCGCTAAAGACGGTACTGGCGTTATCGCCGGCGGCCCGATGCGCGCAATTTTCGAGGTAATGGGCGTAACCAACGTGGTGGCAAAGTCGAATGGCTCAACCAACCCGTACAACATGGTTCGTGCAACCTTGAATGGCCTGGCTAAGATGAATACCCCGTCCGAAATCGCTGCGAAGCGCGGTAAGACGGTTGAAGAAATCCTGAGCTAAGGCGGGCAAGATGACAACGACAAATAAAGTCAAAGTTACGTTGGTAAAAGGTCTGATCGGAACTCGCGAGTCACATCGCGCAACCGTTCGTGGTCTGGGTCTGCGCGGCATCAACTCGGTATCCGAGTTGGAAGATACGCCATCAGTGCGCGGCATGATTAACAAAGTATCGTATCTCGTGAAAGTGGTGTCGTAAGCATCGCTTGCGAACGGAGCAAATCATGGAATTGAACACAATTCAACCTGCAGACGGTGCCAAGCACTACAAGCGCCGTGTTGGTCGCGGCATTGGTTCCGGTCTGGGTAAGACAGCGGGCCGTGGCCATAAAGGTCAAAAGTCCCGTTCCGGCGGTTTTCATAAAGTCGGTTTTGAAGGCGGTCAGATGCCTTTGCAACGTCGTTTGCCAAAGCGCGGTTTCAAGTCGCTGGCAACGCCGTACAAAGCAGAAGTTCGTTTGTCAGACCTCGAGAATTTGCCTGTTGCAGATATCGACGTATTGGCGCTGAAACAAGCTGGTCTGGTTTCTGAGTTGGCACGTGTGGTTCGTATTATCAAGTCCGGTGAATTGACCAAAAAAGTCAATTTGAAGGGTTTGATTGCGACCAAAGGTGCTAAAGCAGCGATTGAAGCAGCTGGCGGCTCGATCGCTTAAGCAGTACGAAAAGGCAAATAGTGGCAACCTCCCCTAAACTCGCTAAAAGTGCTGCCAGCGGCTTTCCCTGGAGCCGGCTCTGGTTCCTGCTTGGCGCGCTGGTAGTGTTTCGGGTTGGCGCCCACATTCCTGTGCCGGGCATTGATCCGGTTCAGTTAGCAGCTTTGTTTAATCAGAACCGCGGCGGTATCCTGGGCATGTTCAACATGTTTTCCGGTGGTGCTTTGTCCCGGTTCACGATTTTCGCGCTGGGTATCATGCCGTATATTTCGGCCTCCATCATCATGCAACTGCTGTCGGTGGTAGCACCCCAGCTGGAAGCGTTGAAAAAAGAGGGCGAGTCAGGTCGTCGCAAGATTACGCAGTACACCCGCTACGGTACCTTGGTACTGGCGACATTTCAGGCGCTTGGTATTGCGGTGGCTCTTGAGGCGCAAGCAGGTCTGGTGATTGATCCCGGTATGGCTTTCCGCTTCACGACTGTGGTGACACTGCTGACCGGAACGATGTTCCTGATGTGGCTGGGCGAGCAGATTACTGAACGCGGTCTGGGTAACGGTATTTCGATCATTATTTTCGGCGGTATTGCTGCAGGATTGCCAAATGCAGTGGGTGGTTTGTTTGAGCTGGTTCGTACCGGTTCGATGAATGCTCTCTCGGCTATTCTGATTATCATCATTGTTGGATTAGTGACCTTTCTGGTTGTGTTTATTGAACGTGGTCAGCGCAAGATTCTCGTTAACTACGCCAAGCGCCAGGTTGGCAATAAGATTTATGGCGGCCAGAGCAGTCACTTGCCGTTGAAGCTGAATATGGCTGGTGTTATTCCGCCGATTTTTGCATCATCGATCATTCTGTTTCCTTCCACTATTACCAGCTGGTTTACGTCTGGTGATACGAATAATGGGGTAGTGCGGTTTCTGAAAGATCTGGCTGCCTCTATGGCGCCAGGCGAACCGATTCATGCCTTGCTGTATGCGATTGCGATTATTTTCTTCTGTTTTTTCTATACTGCGCTGGTGTTCAACAGCAAGGAAACAGCAGACAACCTGAAGAAGAGCGGCGCATTTGTTCCGGGTATTCGTCCAGGTGACCAGACAGCACGTTATATCGACAGAATTTTGACCCGACTGACCCTGGCTGGCGCCGTGTACATCACACTGGTTTGCCTGTTGCCTGAATTTCTGATCGCTCGCTGGAATGTACCGTTTTATTTTGGTGGCACGTCATTGCTTATTATCGTGGTTGTCACGATGGACTTCATGGCGCAAGTACAGAATTATGTAATGTCTCAGCAGTACGATTCTTTACTGCGTAAGGCTAATTTTAAAGGTGGTTCGTCGCTTCGCTAAGCGAGACGTCGTAACTGCATGCGTATTTAAAGTAACTAAAAACTGAAAGAAAGAGGGCCATCATGAAAGTGCTCGCATCAGTGAAGCGGCTCTGCCGCAACTGCAAGATCATCAAGCGCAAGGGCGTAGTTCGAGTTATTTGTATCGAGCCGCGTCATAAGCAGCGCCAAGGTTAATTAACGTTATTGATCGAGGAATAACGAATGGCACGTATTGCAGGGGTTAATATCCCCAACCATCAGCACACCGTAATTGGCCTCACCGCCATCTATGGTATTGGCCGTCCACGCGCAGAGAAAATCTGTGTTGGCACCGGTGTCCCGACCAATAAAAAGGTCAAGGATCTCGATGACAGCGAGCTTGAAAAGCTTCGTGATGAAATTGGCAAATTTATTGTCGAAGGCGACTTGCGTCGTGAGCTGTCGATGAACATCAAGCGATTGATGGACCTCGGCTGCTACCGTGGCATGCGTCATCGCAAAGGCTTGCCGGTTCGTGGTCAGCGTACCCGTACCAACGCCCGGACCCGTAAGGGACCGCGTAAAGCAGCGCAGTCGCTGAAGAAGTAATCCTCTCGCGGATTCAAGGAAACTATTATGGCAAAAGCACCGAATAACGCCGCAGCAGCACGCGTACGTAAAAAAGTTAAGAAGAATGTGGCAGAAGGTATTGCTCACGTTCACGCGTCTTTCAATAACACCATCATCACCATCACCGACCGCCAGGGTAATGCTCTGTCGTGGGCGACATCAGGTGGTGCCGGCTTCAAGGGTTCGCGTAAATCGACCCCGTTTGCAGCGCAGGTCGCCGCAGAAGCAGCTGGCAAGGTGGCAATTGAATGCGGCGTCAAAAATCTCGAGATCCGCATCAAGGGTCCAGGTCCAGGTCGTGAGTCCGCAGTGCGTGCACTGAATAATCTGGGTATCAAAATCACCCAGATCCAGGATGTGACGCCAGTACCGCACAACGGCTGCCGCCCTCCAAAGCGCCGTCGTATTTAATTGGTTGTTAGCAGTACCTGTAAGCAGCCCGCCAGAGACTGGCGGGTTTTGTTCTTAAGACCACCGTTTGATTGCAAACTGATCAGACTAGCGCTTGCAGTCCTTCATTGGGCTTCGGGGCGTCAATAAACAAGGAAAAATTGTGGCACGTTATATCGGACCTAAAGCAAAACTCTCCCGCCGCGAAGGCACGGACCTGTTCCTGAAGAGCGCACGTCGCTCGCTGGACTCCAAGTGCAAACTGGACTCCAAGCCTGGCCAACATGGCCGCACTTCTGGCGTTCGTACTTCCGACTACGGTAACCAATTGCGCGAAAAGCAAAAGGTCAAACGTATGTATGGCATTCTGGAGCGTCAATTCCGTCGCTATTTCACAGAAGCGGACCGTCGCAAGGGCAACACCGGTGAGACCCTGCTGAAATTGCTGGAAGCACGTCTGGACAATGTCGTTTATCGCATGGGCTTTGCTTCAACCCGGGCTGAAGCACGTCAACTGGTTTCGCACAAAGCAATCGTGGTTAACGGTGGTGTTGTGAACATCGCTTCGTTCCAGGTTAAAGTCGGCGACCTCGTTGCTGTCCGCGAAAAAGCTAAAAAACAAGTTCGTATCGCTGAAGCGCTGTCGCTGGCTGAGCAATCAGGCATGCCGATGTGGGTCTCGGTTGATTCGAAAAAGATGGAAGGTACGCTCAAGAGCTTGCCTGATCGCGCTGACTTCAATCAAGAAGTCAATGAGTCGCTGATCGTCGAACTGTATTCACGTTAATCAATTCCACCGGCCCCGATTGCTTGCAATCGGGGCTTTCCGACATGCCATCAGCCTTATCGGTGTAACGAACCGAGGGTATTGAAAGGACATTTCATGCAAAACAGTCTGTTGAAGCCCCGTATTATAGAAGTTGAACCGCTCGGCCTTGGTCATGCCAAAGTTGTCATGGAGCCATTCGAACGTGGTTATGGCCACACCCTTGGCAACGCATTGCGTCGTGTGCTGCTGTCGTCTATGGTCGGCTATGCGCCAACCGAAGTTACGATCGCTGGTGTTGTGCATGAATACTCGACACTGGACGGCGTGCAGGAAGACGTCGTTGATTTGCTGTTGAATCTCAAGGGCGTGGTCTTCAAGCTGCACAACCGTGACGAAGTCACGCTGACGTTGAAAAAAGAAGGCGAAGGTTCGGTGCTGGCTTCAGACATCGATCTGCCGCACGACGTTGAACTGATCAATCCTGACCATGTGATTGCCCACCTGACCCCAGGCGGCAAGCTCGACATGACAGTCAAGGTTGAAAAAGGCCGTGGCTACGTGCCAGGTAACGTGCGTCGTCTGACTGAAGATGCAAACAAGACCATTGGCCGTATTATTCTCGATGCGTCTTTTTCGCCTGTGCGTCGCGTTTCCTACTCGGTTGAGTCGGCCCGTGTCGAACAGCGTACTGATCTGGATAAGCTGGTCATCAATATTGAAACCAATGGTGTGATCACACCAGAAGAAGCGATTCGCCAGTCGGCTCGCGTTCTGGTTGATCAACTCAATGTGTTTGCCGCACTCGAAGGTACAGAAGCAGCTGCTGAAGCGCCATCCCGTGCGCCTAGCGTTGATCCTATCCTGTTGCGTCCGGTTGATGATCTGGAGCTGACGGTTCGTTCGGCCAACTGCTTGAAAGCCGAAAATATTTACTACATCGGCGACTTGATTCAGCGCAGCGAAAACGAATTGCTCAAGACCCCGAATCTGGGTCGCAAGTCACTCAACGAGATCAAGGAAGTTCTGGCATCCCGTGGTTTGACCCTGGGTATGAAACTGGAAAACTGGCCACCTGCTGGCCTGGAAAAATAAGTCTTTTTTTAAAACATAACTACCGGCCCGCGCCAGGCTGATGCCTGGCGATAGAAGAGCTGGATTTAAACTATAAAGGAAATATCATGCGTCATCGTCACGGACTTCGTAAACTTAATCGCACTTCTTCCCATCGTCTGGCCATGTTGCGCAACATGATGGTTTCGATGTTGCGTCATGAAGCAATCAAGACCACGCTGCCAAAAGCAAAAGAGCTGCGTCGTGTTGTTGAGCCTATGATCACCCTGGGCAAGACCGACACCCTGGCTAACAAGCGTCTGGCATTTGCCCGTCTGCGTGACCGTGAAATGGTCTTGAAGCTGTTTGCAGAACTCGGCCCGCGTTATGCCAACCGTAATGGTGGCTATCTGCGTATCCTGAAAATGGGCTTCCGCGTTGGCGACAATGCACCGATGGCTTTTGTTGAGCTGGTTGATCGTCCAGAACACACGGAAGCAGTGGAAGACAACAGCGACGAGTAATTTCGCTTACGTGTCAAAGCAATCGGAAGCCAGGCATAGCCTGGCTTTTGTGTTTTGGACACGGCATTATTGCCAGATTATTCAGGCAAGATCATTGCAGCAAGATTCTTCATTCACTTTTTCGGTCACCTGCATGAGCATTTTGTCAGTAGAAAATTTGCAAAAATCTTTCGGTGAAGGCGCATCCCGACATCAGGTCATCAGTGGCCTGTCATTCAGTTTGCGACCGGGTGAATGCTATGGACTGCTGGGCCCGAATGGCGCCGGCAAAACAACCACGTTAAAACTTTGTCTGGGACTGACAGCGCCTGATAGCGGCCATATCCGGCTCGTAGGTCAGGATGTGCCGGCAGACGCCAGGCAGGCACGTATGCGCATCGGTGTGGTGCCGCAGGGAGACAATCTGGATCCTGATTTTACGGTTGAAGAAAACCTCATTGTGTATGGCCGCTACTTTGGCATGTCAAGCGAGGCGCTTGCCAAACGTATTCCCTGGTTGCTCGAATTCTCCAGCCTGACGGCAAAGCGTAGCGCCCGCATCGGCGAGCTGTCCGGTGGCATGAAGCGCAGGCTGACCCTGGCGCGTGCACTGGTTAATGACCCTGATCTGATTTTCATGGATGAGCCCACGACCGGGCTCGACCCGCAGGCGCGACATTTGATCTGGGAGCGTCTGAAAACCCTGCTGGCAGCAGGCAAAACCATTTTGCTGACCACGCATTTCATGGATGAGGCAGAGCGCCTGTGTGACCGGCTGGCTGTGATTGATCAAGGGCAGATGATTGCCGAGGGTTCGCCCCGTGAATTGATTGCCCGCCATATCGAGTCGCAAGTCATCGAAGTGTATGGCGACAATGCACATGCCTGGGCCGCAGCGCTGGTCAGGAATCTGACTGACCGCATTGAAACCAGTGGCGAGACCATTTTTTGTTACACCAACCAGGTCGAACCGATTTTGCACAATTTGAGTTCCTGCACCGGCTTGCGTTACTTGCACCGCCCCGCCAATCTCGAGGATGTGTTCCTGAAACTGACCGGCCGCGAGATGCGAGACTAATATGCCAACGACCCCATTCTGCTTACCTGAATTCAGCTGGCGTTTCGTGCCTGTCTGGCAGCGCAATTTTTTAGTCTGGAAAAAGCTCGCCATTGCCAGCATCATCGGCAATATCGCCGAGCCGCTGATTACCCTGGTTGCCTTTGGCTATGGTCTCGGCAGTCTGCTCAAAGAAATCAACGGCGTGCCCTACATTGCATTTCTTGCCAGCGGATCGATTTGCATGTCGGTGATGATGGCGGCTTCCTTCGAAGCCTTGTATTCCGCCTTTTCGCGCATGCACGTGCAAAAAACCTGGGAGGCCTTGCTCAACACGCCCCTGTCGCTGGACGACATCGTACTGGCTGAAATGCTGTGGGCTGCGACCAAGTCGCTAATTTCTGCAACAGCGATTTTGTTCGTTCTGTTTGGTCTCGGTATTGGTTTGCATCCGACTGCGCTGCTGGTCTTGCCCTTATTGTTTTTGATCGGCATGACCTTCGCTTCCATTGCACTCATCGTGAATGCTCTGGCCAAGGCTTACGACTTTTTTACTTATTACTTCACGCTGATTTTGACGCCAATGATTTTTCTCTCTGGCGTTTACTATCCGACCAGCCAGTTGCCACCCTGGCTGCAAATGCTGGCAAAACTCTTGCCGCTGAGCGCCGCGGTTGATCTTGTGCGACCATTGCTGCTTGGGCAGTTACCCGACGCTGCCTTGTTCAAAATTGGCATCCTTCTTCTTTATTGTGCACTGGGTTTTTATCTGGCAGCAGTGTTAACGCGCCGCCGCTTGCTGAAATAATCAGTCCTTGAAGCAGGATCGTTTTCCATTATTCATTCGACTTGTGATGCAAACGATCATCTTCCGGCTTGTATTTTTATTCTTCAGCGCTTGCGCATCGTGCGTGGCCTTTGCTGAGGAAACGTATTTGCAGCCTGAACAGGCATTCCAATTCAGCGCCCGCATGCTCGACACCTCAACGGTCGAAGTCCGCTACCAGATCGCCGACGGCTACTACCTTTATCGCGAGCGTTTCGCTTTCAGCGCCGAGGGCGCCAGACTGGCTGCGCCCGTCATACCGGCAGGGAAGGTCAAGTTTGACCAGACCTTTAATAAAACGGTCGAAACTTACCGGCATGAAGTGCGTATCACGCTGCCGGTAATAGCCGATGCACCGTTCAGATTAAAAGCCACCAGTCAGGGTTGCGCCGATCTTGGCTTGTGTTACGCGCCACAAGAAGCGCTCATTCAGCTTGATCCGGCTTCTGCCGCATCTGTCAGCAGCAGCACCGTTCCTTCAGCGAGTCAGCCGGCGGACACCAGCGAGATGGGCCGCATTGAAGCCTCGCTGGCCAGTGGCCGCTTGTTGCTGATCTTGCCGCTGTTCTTTTTGCTGGGTTTAGGCTTGTCGCTGACACCCTGCGTCTTGCCTATGGTGCCGATTCTGTCCTTCATTATTGTTGGCGATGGCGTGCACAGCAGCCGCCAGCGCGGCTTTCTGCTCGCGCTCACCTATGCCTTGGGGATGGCGCTGGTTTACACCTTGCTCGGTATTGCCGCCGGTCTGGTTGGCGAAGGCTTGTCGGCGAGTTTGCAAAACCCGCTGGTACTGGGCAGCTTCGCATTGCTGATTGCCTTGTTGTCCTTGTCGATGTTTGGCCTGTATCAGTTACAGGTTCCGCCTTCAGTGCAGTTATTGTTGAGTCGCCTCTCCGAGCGTCAGCGTGGCGGGAAATTTGTCGGCGTCTTCATCATGGGCGCGTTGTCAGCCTTAATTGTCGGTCCCTGTGTTGCTGCGCCTCTGGCAGGCGCCCTGGTCTATATCAGCCAGACCCGTGATGTGTTCATTGGCGGCAGTGCCTTGTTTGCGATGGCAATGGGGATGAGTGTGCCGCTGCTGTTGCTTGGTTTGTCAGCCGGCACCTTGCTGCCACGCGCCGGACACTGGATGAATGCAGTCAAACCATTTTTTGGCGTCATCATGCTGGCCTTGGCCTTATGGATGGTCGCCTCCCTGATACCGGCTGCGCTCTTGATGCTGGGCTGGGGCTTGCTGAGTTTGGGCTACGGGGCGTTTCTGCTGCGTACAAAAACCTCTGGTCTGGTGGCACGACTGTTAGGCGCACTGTTCATCTTGCTGGGCCTGACGCAGCTGACAGGCGTCGCCACTGGCGGGCGTGATGCGTTCGCACCGCTTGCGCATTGGTCCGCGCGACCTGTCAGTGCTGCTGTTTTTGTGCGGGTTAAAACCAGTAGTGATCTGGATGCCTTGATTCGCAACGCCCAGGGCCGTCCGGTCATGCTGGATTTTTATGCCGACTGGTGTGTCTCCTGCATTGAAATGGAAAAGCTGACTTTTACCAATCAAAAAGTTGCTGCTGCAATGCGCGGCATGCTGCTGGTTCAGGCCGACGTGACGGCCAATGATGCCAGCGACAAAGCGCTGCTTAAACGCTTTGGCTTGTTTGGCCCGCCCGGCATTATTTTCTTCGACAAATCTGGCAATGAAGTACGCGCTGCACGCGTCATTGGCTATCAGGCGCCGGAACGTTTTCTGCAGTCAGTCAAATTGGTTAACGAATAATTTAAAAATACTTATGAGTGAATTTGTTCAAAGCGAAGTCCGCGGCAAAACCGGCTTCATTACCCTTACCCGGGCCGCCGCATTGAATTCCTTGTCGCTGGAAATGGTGCGCGGTATCACTGCGGTTTTGTTGCAATGGCGCGGAGATACGCAGATCAGCGCGGTCGTCATCAAAAGCAATGCTGAAAAAGCTTTTTGCGCCGGCGGTGATATTCGCTTTTTTCATCAGAAGGGCACAGCCAGCGCCACGGGGGGTGCGGCGCTGGTTGAAGATTTTTTCAATGAAGAATATGCGCTCAATTTTTTGATTCACCACTACCCCAAACCTTACATCGCCGTAATGGATGGTGTGGTCATGGGTGGTGGCATGGGCATTGCGCAAGCCGGGCCGCAAAGCCGCCTGCGCATCGTTACCGAGAAAACCAAAATGGCTATGCCGGAAGTGGCGATTGGTTTGTTTCCTGATGTCGGCGGCAGCTTCTTTTTGTCGCGTGCGACAGGAAAAACCGGTACCTATCTGGGTCTGTCTGGCGAGGCGATTGGTGCGGCTGATGCGCTCTATGCCGGATTGGCTGATGTGTTCATTCCTGCAGCAGAATTGCCGGCATTGATGGACTTGCTCAGCTCGGACACTGTGCAGGACGTGCGTCTGGCTGTGCAAGAATTTGCGGCGCCCTTCGCGTCCCAGGCTGATCCGGCCACCAGCAAACTCGCTTCGGTGCGCAGCATGATTGAGCAACATTTTGCAGCGACATCGGTTGAACAGATCATGCAGTCACTGGCGGCTGACGATGCTGAGTTTTCCCGCAAGACGCTGGCTGTGATGCAAAAACGTTCGCCTCTGATGATGTGCGTCACACTGGCGCAGTTACAGCATGGTGCCGAGCTTGATGTGGCCGATTGCCTGCGTATGGAGCGCACGATGGTGCGCCGCTGTTTTGAACACGGCGAAGTGATTGAAGGTGTGCGTGCACTGGTGATCGACAAAGACCATGCGCCAAAATGGAACCCGCCAGCACTCAGCGAGGTAACGACTGAGATGGTCGGGCAGTTTTTTAATCCGGCCTGGCCAGCGTATGCGCATCCGCTGCGCGACCTGATTTAAATTTCGTCGACCGCAAACAGCCGGCGATATTCCCGCATCGCGTAACGATCCGTCATGCCGGCGATATAGTCGGCGACCTTGCGCGCCTGCTCCATTACGCTGCCGCTGCTGACCTGATAATCCGGCGGCAGCAGCTGCGGCCCGCTCATGAAAATAGTAAACAAATCGGTGACGATGCGCTTGGCTTTGCTGGTCATGCGGTTGACCAGATAATGTTGATACAGATTTTCGCGCAGGAAGCGTTTCAACGCTTGTGCTTCCAGTTTCATTGCCGCTGAAAAGGCAATCAGGGGCGGGGCGTTGCGCACATCATCAATCGAGCCAAGACTGGCTGCGGCAATATTGGCTTGCGAAGTCTGAATCAGATCGACGACCAGGGCGTTAATCATGCGGCGCACGGTTTCATTGATGGCGCGCCGCCCGTTAATGTTCGGGAACAAGGCTTCGACTTCCCGCCGGTGACGCGCATACAGATCCACACTGTCAAGCTGATCGGTAGTGAGCAGGCCGGAGCGCAGCCCGTCATCAATATCATGATTGTTGTACGCAATCTCGTCGGCCAGATTGGCAATCTGCGCTTCCAGACTGGGCTGCTTGCGGTCGATAAAGCGCTGGCCGATAGCGCCCAACTGCTGGGCATTGGGCAGCGAGCAGTGCTTCAACACCCCTTCACGGGTTTCAAACATCAGGTTCAGGCCATCAAAGGCGCCATAGCGCTGTTCCAGCGTGTCGACGACCCGCAGGCTTTGCAGATTGTGTTCGAAGCCGCCATAGTCTTTCATGCAGGCGTTGAGGGCATCTTGTCCGGCATGACCGAATGGGGTGTGGCCCAGATCATGTGCCAGTGAAATCGCTTCGACCAGATCTTCATTGAGCTGCAGATTGCGCGCCAGCGAGCGGGCGATTTGTGCCACTTCGATACTGTGCGTCAGGCGGGTTCTGAACAAATCGCCTTCATGATTGACGAAGACCTGGGTCTTGTATTCCAGCCGCCGAAAAGCGGTGGAGTGGATGATGCGGTCGCGGTCGCGTTGAAACTCGCTGCGCGTGCCTGGAGCCGGTTCAGCAAAATGCCGCCCGCGTGACAGGGTTGATCGCGCAGCATAGGGCGCCAGATGCCCTTCCAGATTGATCGCCATTATTTGTCCGCCTGTGTGCAGGCCGCCAGCGTGGCCCGTACGAACTCTGCCGGTGCACCGGTAATGATGCTTTGCCCTAATGGCTTTAATAAAATGAATTTGATTTTGCCGTCTTCATTTTTCTTGTCCACTTCCATCAGATCCAGCCAGCGTTCGGCGCCCAGATCCGGGGCTGTGACCGGCAAGCCGGCGGCCTGAACCAGCGCAATAATGCGCGCCTTGTCAGACGCACTCAGAAAGCCGAGTCGCTCGGACAAATCAGCGGCCATCACCATGCCGCAACCGACAGCTTCACCGTGCAGCCAGGTGCCATAACCCATGCCGGCTTCGATCGCATGGGCAAAGGTGTGCCCGAAGTTCAGAATGGCGCGCAAGCCGCCTTCGCGTTCATCCTGACGCACGACATCGGCCTTGATTTCACAAGAGCGCTGGATGGCGTAAGCGAGTGCTGCGTCGTCGCGTGCCATCAGTTTGACGATGTTGGCTTCGAGCCAGTCAAAAAATGGCGCATCAATAATGGCGCCATGCTTGATCACTTCGGCCATGCCGGCCGATAGTTCGCGGTCCGGCAGGCTGGCTAATGTGGCGGTGTCGGCCAGTACCGCTTGCGGCTGGTAGAAGGCGCCAATCATGTTCTTGCCCAGCGGATGATTGATTGCCGTCTTGCCGCCAACAGAAGAATCCACCTGCGCGAGCAAGGTGGTGGGTACTTGCACAAAAGGCACGCCGCGCATGTAAGTGGCGGCAGCGAATCCGGTCATGTCGCCAATGACGCCGCCGCCTAATGCCAGCAAGGTGGTCTTGCGGTCGCATTTGTGTTCCAGCAGCGCGTCGAAAATGCGCATCAGGTTGGCCGCATTTTTTTCTTCTTCACCGTCGGGCAGCACAATCGAAATGCAGCTTTTGCCGGCTGCGCCCAGCATGTCGAGCAGACGCTGCAAGTACAGCGGTGCGACCACGGTGTTGGTCACAATTGCAATCCGCTTGCCCGGCACATAACGGGCAAAGTCGCTGTCGTCGAGCAAATGGCGGCCGATCACAATCGGGTAACTGCGCTCGCCAAGGGAAACGGTCAGATTGGAAAATACGGAAGAGGGCTGGATCATGGCGTCTGGAGTGGGGCAGAATCATTACCCGGAATGGGCGTTGCGGAAGCAGTGACAAGCTCAGGCGCCAATTGCGCCAGTATCGCTTGCACCACGGACTGTACATTCGGCCGTCCGGTTTCTATCGTGATGTGGGCAACTTCTTCGTACAGCGGGCCGCGTTGACGTGCCAGTTCTTCAATGCGCGCCTTCGGGTCCGCCGTTTGCAGCAAGGGCCGGCTTTTGTCATGGCTGGTACGTTGCAAAATGCTGGCCACTGACGCGCGCAGATAAATAACGGTGCCGCGCGCATGCAGAAAAGCGCGGCTCTGCGGATCCATCACAGCGCCGCCGCCGGTTGCCAGCACAATCCCTTGTTGCGCCGTCAGGTCGCGGATTACATCGGCTTCGCGCTGGCGAAAAACAGCCTCGCCTTCAATTTCGAAAATCAGCGGAATGGTAGCGCCAGTGCGCGCCTCAATCTCATGGTCGGCATCGACAAAACGCTTGTTGAGCTTTTTGGCCAACGCACGTCCTATGGTGGTTTTGCCGGATCCCATCAGGCCGACTAGAAAAATGTTGGGTATGGAATTCAAAATTATCTCGGCCAGCGAGCACGACGCGGGTGGGCTGGTCATTTTTGCTGAGTAAAACAGACAGTTTATCTCATCCGATTGATCCGCAAGCTGACAATAGCGGCAAGCGCTTGGCCGTCGCTTAATTCAGCACCCGCGGCGTAATAAAAATCAGCAGCTCGCTCTTGTCGTGGGTGCGGCTGGAATTGCGAAACAGCGCGCCCACTACAGGCAAATCCCCCAGGAAGGGCACCTTGTTGATGCTGTCCAGCTCGGTTTGCGTAAAAATGCCGCCCAAGACTACGGTGCCGCCATTTTCAACCTGCACATTGGTTTTCACATGCTTGGTATTGATCGCAAAGCTGGTACCGACGGCAACGCCGCGCGAGTCCTTGGCCACATCCACCATCAAAATGATATTGCCGTCCGGCGTAATTTGCGGTGTCACCTCCAGCTTCAGATTGGCTTTTTTGAATTGCACCGAGGTAGCGCCACTGCTGGTGGCCTGCTGGAAAGGGATTTCCTCACCCTGTTCAATGATGGCGGGCTGTTGATCGGCGGTGACTACGCGCGGGCTGGAAATGATCTTGCCTTTGCCGTCGGCTTCCAGCGCCGACAACTCCAGATTGAGAAAACGATTGGCATGCGACGAAAACAGACTCACCGCCATGCTGCCGGGTGCTGCGCCATTAATGCTGGCCGCTGGTAAATTGATCAGCTGGGTATTGGGAATAAAGCTTGAACTGGTGATAACGGCTTGTCCAGTCTGTTCGCCAACACCTAAATAATTGCCGGTGACTGCAGCCCGTCCGCCAAAGGGCAGCGGCATGCCATTGCCATTCAAGTTCAGAAAGCCCAGCTTTACGCCGAGGTTTTTGCTGAACTTGTCGTCGGCTTCGACGATGCGTGCTTCGATCATTACCTGACGGGTCGCGATGTCGGTGAGCTGGATCAGTTTGCGCACTTCATCGAGCCGGGTCGGGGTATCTGTTACGAACAGTTTGTTAGTACGCGGTTCGGCCGATGCGCTGCCGCGTCGCGACAGGATGCTGCCGCGTGCAGCCTGACCATCAAGACCGAACACCTGACGAAAGGCATCCGCCTTTTGATAATTCAGCTGAAAGGTTTCGGTAACCAGCGGTTCGAGTTCGGCAATTTGCGCCCGCTGTTCCAGCTCCAGTCTTTCCTTGGTCAGCAGTTCATCTTTGGGTGCAATCCACAAGACGTTGCCGTTTTTGCGCATATCGAGTCCGCGCGCCTGCATCACAATGTCGAGCGCCTGATCCCAGGGCACGTCTTTCAGGCGCAGGGTCAGACTGCCGGTGACGCTGTCGCTGGCCACCACATTCAATCCGGTAAAGTCAGCAATGACTTGCAGCAGGGCGCGCACTTCAATGTTTTGAAAGTTGAGGGAGAGCTTGTCGCCGCGATAAGAGCGCCCGCCGATTTTTCCCGTCTCCGGTTTCAGTGGTCTGACTTCAATCACCAGCTGGCGCTCGGTTTGCCAGGCCAGATGTTCCCACTGGCCACGCGGCTCGATCAGGATGCGTACGCTGTCGCCCTGAGTGCTGGTGGTAATCGTTTGCACCGGTGTGGCAAAGTCCTTTACGTCCAGCCGGCGGCGCAACATGTCGGGCAAACTGGTCTTCATAAAGTCAACGACGATGGCCTGACCCTGCTGGCGCACGTCGACGCTGGGCTGAGCCCGTGCCAGATCAATAATCAGACGGCCGGCGCCTTCTGCACCGCCACGAAAATCCATGTCGACGATGCTATTTTTTTCCGTCGCAACAGCAGCGGCCTGATCGGCATTTTTTGTATTGCTGCTCTCTGGTGTCAGCGTAACCAGCAGCTGATTTTTTTTGCTGCTGACCGTAAAGGGTGTACTGCGCGTCAGGTTCAGTACCAGCCGTGTGCGGCCAGCTGCCTGCACAATATCGACGCTGCGCAGCGCGCCAAGTTCAACAAGCTGTTTGTTGAGTCCGCTGGCGTTGACGGTGTCGGGCAGGTCGAGCACGATGCGCGGCGGATTGCTGGTGGAAAAGCTGATGGGCAGCTGCTCGAGCGCTTCTTTGAATACAATTTTCAAGATCAGCTGGTGAGCATCCCGGCTGGTTTCAAGAGTAGTCACGGCATTGGTTTGGGCGAGCGCATCAAGTGGTGTCAGCCATCCCGTCAGGCACAGCATCAGGGTGCAAGTCAGTGCTAGTAATGGCCGGCGTCGGCGCAGAAATAGCGATAGAGAGTGAGGCAGCAGCAGGCTCATGGTTATTTCTCTTGAAGATTCAATTGCACGCGACGGTGATTCCAGTTGCCGCCCGGGTCTTGCACCATTTCATCAATCTCGATGGCGCGCTCGCTGATGGCGACCACGCGGCCAAGGTCTTGCCCGAGGTAGTTGCCCAGCTTTGCCTGATAGATGGTTTTGTCGGCTTCGATGAGCCCGATTGCGAGGCCAGGGCGGCGCAGAATGCCGACCATTTTCAGACTGTCCAGCGGGAAGGCTTCCAGCGGTTCGCGGCCGCGCTGCAAGTCGGGTTGCAGGCCGGCTCCGGTGCTATGACTGGCAGCAAAGCCGGCGGCAATGTTTTTACTGTCAAAGGGATCAGCGCGCTGGGCTGCTTCATAGCGAAAGGGCTGCAAGCTGAGTGGCAAGGCTAGCTTGGGTGGCGGCGGCTGAGTCTGGTGGCGGGTTTTTTCCATCCAGGCTTTGAGGGCGACAGTGGCGGCATCTTCACAGCCGCTCAGGGTCAGCAGCAACCCCGCCAGCAGGTACAGCACAAGCCCGCGACGCGGCCTCATTTGCGCCCCCGGTTTTTATTGTCGGCCTGCTGTTTTTTTTGCAGCGCGACTTCTTCATTATCGAGATAGCGGAAGGTACGAGCGACGGCTTCGAAAGTCTGTATGCCCTCACGCAGGCTGACCATATTGAGCTTGTCGATGGTAACAATCCGCGGCAATTGTGCGATGTCGCTGGTGAAGGCTGCCAGCGCGTGATAACTGCCGGAGAGTTTGATGTCGATTGGCAGTTCGGCGTAATAGTCGCGCAGCTGCACTTGCCCGGGTTTGAATAATTCAAATTGCAAACCACGGCCTATGCCTGCCTGATTGATGTCTGATAGCAGCGCATCCATCTCGGCTTTGTTGGGTAATTGCTGCTCCAGCTTGTTCACTTGCGCTTGCACCTGAATTTTTTGTGCACGCAATACCTCAAGACTTTGTGCTTGCCGTACTTTGATTTCAAATGCCGTTTTTTGCTGCTGCTCCAGCGCCTGACCTGCATCGAGCGCTTCCACTTGTCCGGTCCAGATAAACCACCAGCCGGCGATGACGACAGCGCTCGCCGCGCACAGGCCGCAGAGCAGGCGGGGAAGCACTGGCCATTGTTCCGGATGGCCGCTGTCCAAACCCCTGAACTGCAGGGCCAGGTTTTGCAGCCTTTCGCGCCAGCTGATCGTGGACCCTTGACTGTTCATGGCTTCGCTCATGGGCGCTCCTGTGACTTACTCGCCAAGCGGATATTGAGGGTGAATTCGAAGATTTTCTGACTGTCCTTGCCCTGACCGAGGCTGGCAGATTTAATCTCGATCAGCTCGGGACTGACCAGCCAGTGCGCCTGCGTGCCCAGTTTGCGCAAGAACTCGGAGACCCGGGCGTTGGATTGTGCATAGCCGGTCAGTGTGATGCTGTCTGTTTGCCGAATCGATTTAAGCGCTACGCCAGCCGGCACCAGACTGGCTAGTTCGTCCAGCAAATAAACCGGTTGATTGCGGTTTGCTTGCAAAGTTTCCACGGCCGTCTGACGCGCCTTCAGTGCTTCAATCTCTTCACGCAGACTGGCAATCTCTTTAATGCGTAAATCGAGCAACAGGTTTTCTGCTTTCAGCAAATTATTGCGATCAAGCTGAGCCGCCAGCTGGCGGGCGTTGAGCCCGGTCACGATCACGACAAGGCAGCCACCAAGCAGCGCAGCGAGCATTAAAAAGCCGACAAAGGCGCGCTTGCGTTCGCGGCGCCGCAGCTCGCGCCAGGGCAAGAGATTGAAGTGGATCATGTGCTAAGCCGCATGGCCAGACCGGCGGCAACCAGACAGGCTGAGGCGTCTGCCTGCAGCATGGCTTCGTCGATGGCTGGGGCTACGAACATGCCGGAGAACGGATTGGCCAGGGTCACAGTAAAGCCAATTTTTTGCGCAAGGATAGCCGGCAAGCCGGCCACATGCGCGCTGGTGCCAGCCAGATACAGATGATCAATGCGTTGATGCGCGCTTGCGTTGAAAAACAATTGCAAGGCCCGTGCGACTTCTTGCGCAGCGTGCTCATGAAAAGCATCCAGCAGCGCTTGTGGCGCTGCACCGGCGCGAGCCAGATCCTGCTCCAGTTTTTGACTGCTGATACTGGCTTCACGTTCGTAGAGCAAGACTTCTTGCTGCAAAACGGAAAAACTGCTGCTCTCGGCGCCGATCTGAAACAGCGCAATTGCTTGCGTTGCAGCTGACGCGACAGCAGGTGCTGCTCCGGTGCGTTCACGCTCAATGATGCCAGCGAGCGCTGTGCGTGTTGCATGCGATTCAATATCCATGACGCTGGCTTTCAAGCCGGCCGCTTCGGCCAGCGCCAGGCGTTCATCGATTTTTTCCTTGCGTGCGGCAACCAGACAAAGATCAACCGAGCCCGGTTTGTTGCTGCTCGCTCCGAGTACGCCATAATCCAGACTGATTTCGTCCAGTGAAAAAGGCAGGCTCTGACCGGCTTCGGCATGCACTTGCTGCTCGAGTTCGTCTTCAGAAAGTGAGTCCGGCAAGCTGATGGTTTTGGTAATGACAGCAGCTGATGGCATGGCCAGTGCGACGTTGCGTGTGCGGCAGCCACTTTTTTTCAGGGCAGTACGCAGGGCGTCGACCACCTGCTCGAATTGCACGATGCTGCCGTCGCGCAGTGCGCCATACGGCAGTGGCTCGCACACATAGTGGGCAACCTGACACTGTTTGCCTGACTTTGCCAGCGCAATCAGGCGAATGGCACCAGCGCTGATGTCCACACCAAGCAGCGGAGCAGGTCTGGCCCCGGGCAGTTTGAATCTGCTGAATTGAAATACCAAGGGGGTCTCCGCAAGCAAGGGCTGTTATCATTTTTAAAATGCTGTGGCGGATGCTATCAAGGCGTTTTCAGGGCTGTAAAGCGCCTCTTGTGATGCGTTGTCAAATGCTGACGCACACAGCCGATACGAGCATGGTGCTAAGTAATCCGGCTTGCCAGCGGTGCTACCGCTGCCGCTATAATGGTGGATCGAAGTAAGACCCACTCATTGCCCCCATCTCCCATGAATGCCAACAACCCTAACGGGGAAGCAACAAACGCCCGACCTGCACGCAAGTTACCTGCGCCGATAAAAATCGCGCTCAGTATCTTTGGTGTGCTGACTGGTTTGGCGGTGATCGGCTTTCTTTTGATCAGCTTCATGCTGATGATGGCGTATCCGAATTTGCCGGATATTGATGCGCTGGCCACTTATCAGCCCAAAATGCCGCTGCGGGTTTTTTCTGCGGACAATGTATTGATCGGCGAGTTCGGCGAAGAACGTCGCAGCCTGGTGCATTACAAAGATATTCCCAAAGTCATGAAGCAGGCCGTGCTGGCGATCGAAGATGATCGTTTCTACGAGCATGGCGGGGTTGATTTCTGGGGCATCTTGCGTGCAGCGGTGCATAACGCCTTGGGCGGCAGCCGGCAGGGGGCTTCAACCATTACCCAGCAAGTCGCGCGCAATTTTTTCCTCTCCAGCGAGCAGACCATCAAGCGCAAGCTGTATGAAGTTCTGCTGGCCTGGAAAATCGAAAAAACACTGACCAAAGACCAGATTCTTGAGCTTTACATGAACCAGATCTATCTGGGTCAGCGCTCCTATGGTTTTGCTTCGGCCGCGCAGATTTATTTTGGCAAAAAGCTCAATGAAATTACGGTAGCCGAAGCGGCCATGCTGGCCGGTTTACCGAAAGCACCGTCGGCCAATAATCCAGTGGTCAATCCCAAGCGGGCCAAGGCACGTCAGCAATATATTTTGCAGCGCATGCATGACTTAGGCTACATCACCAACGCGCAATATGACACGGCGCGTGCAGAGCAACTCAAAATCAAAATGGACAGCAATGAATTTGGCGTCCATGCCGAGTATGTGTCGGAGATGGCGCGGCAAATGGTGTACGAACAATTCAAGGAAGACACCTACACCCGTGGCCTGAATGTATTCACCACCATTACCAAGGCCGATCAGGACGCCGCCTATCTTGCGCTGCGTCGCGGTGTGCTGGATTACGAGCGGCGCCAGCCTTATCGTGGTCCGGAAGGATTTATGGAGATCCCAGCCGATAAAAGCGAAGCCGAAGCGGCGATCGAAGCCGAGCTTGCCGAACATCCGGACAGCGACGGTCTGGTCGCCGCCGTCGTCCTGGCCGCTACGCCGAAAAGCGTGCGCGTCTTGCTCGCCTCTGGTGAAGAAGTCACCATCAAGGAAGCCGGTGTGGCGCAAGCCAGCAGTGCCCTGAATGAAAAGGTCGCGGCCAACCGGCGCATCAAGCGCGGCGCCATCATTCGTCTGATTCAAGACCCGCAAGGCTGGTCCATCATTCAGTTGCCGGAAGTTGAATCGGCCTTTGTCTCGGCCAGTACCGAAGACGGCTCCATTCGCGCACTGGTTGGTGGCTTTGATTTCAATCGCAATAAATTCAACCATGTGACGCAGGCATGGCGTCAGCCCGGCTCTTCCTTCAAGCCCTTCATTTATTCTGCGTCACTGGAAAAGGGTCTGTCGCCCGGCACCGTCATTAATGATGCGCCGATTACCTTCACCACAACGCAGACCGGTAGTCAGGCTTGGGAGCCAAAGAACTACGACAATAAATACGAAGGCCCGATGACGATGCGCAAGGGTCTGTCGAAATCAAAAAACATGATTTCGATTCGTATCCTTGACCGCATCGGTCCGCAGTATGCACAAGAGTATGTGACGCGCTTTGGTTTTGATGCGGAAAAAAATCCGCCTTATCTGACCATGGCTCTGGGTGCCGGTGCTGTCACCCCCTTGCAGATGGCCGGCGCGTATGCGGTGTTTGCCAATGGCGGCTACAAAATCAACCCTTACCTGATTTCTAAGATTTCGGACAACAACGGCAAAACCCTGTTTCAGGTCACGCCGGAAAAAGCCGGTGATGAAAGTTTGCGGGTGATTGATGAGCGCAATGCCTTCATGATCGACAGCATGCTTAAAGATGTGGTCAAGCATGGCACGGCCATGCGCGCCCTGTCATTGAAGCGGACCGATCTTGCCGGCAAGACGGGCACCACCAATGATTCGATTGATGCCTGGTTCGCCGGCTACCATCCTAAGCTGGTGGGCATCGCCTGGATAGGATTTGATAAACCGAAAAACCTCGGTAATCGCGAAACCGGCGGTGGTCTGGCTTTGCCGATCTGGATCGGCTACATGCAAAAAGCATTGCTGAACATGCCCACCGAAGAGCGTGAAATCCCTTATGGCATCATCACCACCGGCGCCGACTATGTGTATAGCGAATATGCCGAAGGTTCTGGCGTGGGCTCGATTGGCGTGACGCCCGCCGAAGAATCCAAGCCCAACGGTGAGAAGCCCGAGAGTGCGGTCAAGAGTGAGTTGTTCTGAAGCCGGCGCTTATGCCTTGAGCTTCAACGGTGCACCGGCCTGCGCGCTGGCCAGTTCGGCCAGCGCGGCAAACAATTCACTGCCGTCGCGGGTGTTGCGCCACTGCGCATCCTGCAGGCGGTAGTGAAAGCCGCCGGCACGGGCTGCCACCCAGATTTCCTGCATCGGTGCCTGTGTGTTGACGATGATCTTTGAGCCATTGTCGAAAAACTCGACTTGCAGCACATTGCCGCTGCGGCTGCATTCGACATCCACATCAGCCTCTTCGCCGGCCTGCTCCAGACCTGCTTCAATACGGTCCAGAACGGCTTCTGCCAGTGCCAGAAATTCAGATTCGCTCATGCTACACTCCAAGCAATTTTTCCCGCGTGCGCCTGTTGGCGGCACGTCGTCCACTTCATTGAAAACCGCTATGTTTACCCTGCTTCGGACTTGCGTCATTCTAACGGCGTTTGCCTATCTCAGTTTGGCCAGCGGCTGCGGCCAGATGGGCCCGCTGTACATGCCCGGCAAACCGCAACCCATCGAGCCCAAATCCACTACCCGCGATGACGGTCAGTCCTCTGGTTCCACTGCCGCCCCAGTTTCAAATTCAAATTAAGATTCAAGCTGACTATGTCGCATTTCGCTTACCGTAACCGCACGCTGCATATTGAAAATTTGCCACTGGCGCAAGTCGCCGCAGAATTCGGCACGCCGACCTATGTCTATTCCCGTGCCAGTCTGGAGGAAAATTTCGCCGCCTACGCCAATGCCTGCAAACAGCATGGTCGCAGCGATGCGCACGGTGCGCTGGTTTGTTACTCCGTCAAATCCAATTCCAATCTGGCCGTGCTGAATTTGCTGGGCAAGCTGGGCTCTGGTTTTGATATTGTCTCTGGCGGTGAATTACTGCGGGTGATTGCAGCCGGTGGCGATCCGCGAAAAGTGATTTTTTCAGGCGTGGGCAAATCGCGTGAGGAAATGCGGCTGGCGCTGTCGCATGACATTCTTTGTTTTAATGTGGAATCGATTCCCGAGCTGCACAGGCTCAATGCGATTGCTCTCGAGATGGGCAAGCGCGCACCTGTGTCGCTGCGCGTCAATCCCAATGTGGACGCCAAGACCCATCCGTATATTTCAACCGGCCTGAAAGACAATAAATTCGGCATTGCCTTTGAAGAGGCGATTGCCACCTATAAAGTGGCAGCCAGCCTGCCGGGCCTGCAAGTCGTGGGCATTGATTGTCATATTGGCTCGCAACTGCTGGATGACGCGCCCTTGCTCGAAGCGTTGGATAAAGTGATTGAGCTTGTTGATACCCTCAATGACGCCGGCATCGTGCTGCATCACCTTGATATTGGTGGCGGCATCGGCATTACCTATGATGATGAAAAGCCGGTGGCCGTAGCTGATTATCTGGCCCGGCTGTTTGCGCGCATTGATGACTGGCGCGCCAAAAAATATGCTGGCAACAATATCACCGTGCTGTTCGAGCCCGGTCGCTCCATTGTTGGTAACGCCGGCGTGCTACTGACCGAAGTGCAGTATCTGAAACATGGCGAGACGAAAAATTTTGCCGTTGTCGATGCAGCGATGAATGACCTGATGCGTCCAGCCATGTATGAAGCCTGGCATGGTGTGCAGGCATTGCAGAAGCGTGAAGGCAGCAGTCAGGTTTACGATGTGGTGGGTCCAGTTTGCGAGTCTGGTGACTGGCTGGCGCGTGCACGTGCGCTGACGCTGGAACAGGGTGACTTGCTGGCGATCATGTCAGCTGGCGCCTACGGCATGACTATGGCTTCAAATTACAACACCCGTGGCCGTGCTGCCGAAGTGCTGGTCGATGGTGAGCAAAGCATGCTGATCAGAAAACGCGAAATGCCTGCGGACTTGTTTGCGCTGGAATCGATTCCGAAGTAAAAATTCAGTGCATTTCAACGCGCATAAGATGCGCGTCTGTGCCACCAGAAGACTAGTCTGCACAAAAGTAACAGCGTGAGAATGCTGCCCACCACGATAGGCTGGGCAAAGTTCTGTTTGCCCGCCCGCATCCACCAGAAATGCAGCATCGCCAGCACGGCAATCAGATAGATCAGCCGGTGCAGCATGTGCCAGCGCCGTCCCAGCCTTCGCACCATCGCATTGGTGCTGGTTGCGGCCAGTGGAATCAACAACACAAAAGCACTGAAGCCAACGGTAATGAAAGGGCGCTTCAACACATCTTTCCACATCGCCTCGAGATCAAAGAAATGATCAAACCAGATGAAGGTGGTGAAGTGCAGGCAGGCATAAAAAAAGGTGAACAGGCCCAGCATGCGACGCAATTTCAGCAGCCAGTTCCAGCCTGTCAGCTGGCGCAAAGGCGTAATGCACAGCGTGAGACAAAGAAAATACAGCGTCCAGTCACCGCTGCTGCGGGTAATGAATTCAATCGGGTTGGCTGAGAGCTTGTCCTGAAAACCCAGCAGCACCAGTCGCGCCAGCGGCAACAACGCCAGCACAAATAGCGTCGCTTTGATGAGCCGGGTTTGCTGCTGATTCGGCGTGATCATCGCGGGTTAAAAGAATTTTTTCAAATCCATGCCCGTATACAAAGCGGCGACTTCCGGATAACCGTTGAACATCAGCGTCTTGCGTTTTTTGGCAAAAAAACCGTCTTCGCCTATGCGCCGCTCGGCCGCTTGCGACCAGCGCGGATGATCGACTTCGGGGTTGACGTTGGAATAAAAACCGTACTCCGATGGCGCAGATTTGTTCCAGGCCGTGTGCGGTTGTGTTTCGGTGAAGCGGATGCGCACGATAGATTTGGCCGATTTGAAACCGTATTTCCAGGGCAGGACCACACGTACCGGCGCGCCGTTCTGGTTTAGCAGGGTCTGTCCATACATGCCCACACACAGCAGCGCCAGGGGATGATTGGCTTCGTCGATGCGCAAGCCTTCCACATAAGGCCAGTCCAGCACCCGGCTGCCAACACCGGGCATCTGCTTCGGGTCAGCCAGCGAGGTGAACTCAACAAATTTGGCATTCCCGGTCGGCTCGACTTTGCGTATCAGTTCAGCGAGCGAATAACCGACCCACGGAATCGCCATCGACCAGCCTTCTACACAACGCAGCCGGTATAAACGCTCTTCCAGAGGTGCGACTTTGAGCAGGCTGTCGATATCCAAGGTCATTGGTTTTTTGACCTCGCCATCAATACGCACGGTCCACGGCTGCGTTTTCATAGAGCCGGCGTACAACATCGGGTCACCCTTGTCGGTGCCGAATTCATAAAAATTGTTGTAGCTGGTGGCGTCCGCAAATGCGGTCGGTTTGTCTTTGGCGAAGTAAGCCGGATTGGCGCGTGCGGCGAGCTTGCTGCGCGGCGCCGTATTCTGTGCCAACGCGCTGTCGAGCATAGCGCTGGCAGCGATGGAACCAACGGCAAGTTGCTGCATGAATTCCCGGCGCGATTCAAAGAGTGAGCGCGGCGTGATCTCGGAAGGCAGTGGTTCAGTAAAACGGGCACGCTTGATTAGCATGATGCACTCCAGTTAAAAACGACCAACCCAGAAATAAAAAAGGCCACCCGAAGCGGGTGGCCCGTGCATGCTTATAACTCGCCGTAAGAATGTAAGCCGGAGAGGAACATGTTCACGCCGAGGAAGGCAAAGCTGGTGACGAGCAAACCGCCAACAGCCCACCATGCAGCAACCTGACCGCGTAGTCCCTTCATCAGGCGCATGTGCAGCCAGGCCGCATAGTTAAGCCAGACAATCAGCGCCCAGGTTTCTTTCGGATCCCAGGACCAGTAGCCGCCCCAGGCATCTGCCGCCCACAAGGCGCCCAGAATGGTGGCAATGGTGAAGAAGGCAAAGCCGACTGCAATGGCCTTGTACATGATGTCGTCGAGGACTTCCAGTTCCGGCAGGCGGTCGGCCAGAATCCCTTTGGCCTTTAACAGATAGGCGACGCCAACCATGGCTGCCAGTGCAAAAGTGCCATAGCCGATGAAGTTGGCGGGCACGTGAATTTTCATCCACCAGCTTTGCAAAGCCGGCACCAGCGGCTGAATGTCGCTGGCGCCGCGGCTCAACATGTACCACAACAAAAAGCCGACTGCCGCCGAGATCACCAGCAAAACGAAAGCGCCAACCTGACGGGTGGCATATTTGGCTTCGTAAAAGACATAGAACAAGGCGGTGATCATGCAAAACAGGATGAAGACTTCATACAGATTCGACACCGGTATATGACCGATATCAGCGCCGAGCAAATAAGATTCGTACCAGCGCACCATCATGCCGGTGAAGCCCATCAGGATCGCGGCCCAGCACAGCTTGCTGCCAACGGAAGAGCCGAAATCAGAGCGCGCCAGCAGGCCGCCCCAATAAAATAAAGTGGACAGAAAAAAGAAGGTGCTCATCCACAAAATGGCGGACTGGCTGGAGAGTAAATATTTGAGAAAAAATTTCGTGTTGGCCATCTCGAGATTGCCGCCGTACATGGCAATGGCACCAAGCGACAACACGGCAATCAGCAGCATCAATACCCGCGCCGGCTTCCATGACCAGCCCAGCCAGGCAAAGGTTGGCACGGCAGCCAGCAGGATGCCTTTTTCATACACATCCATGAACGCGCCGTAACGGTTTAATGCGAACACGGCACCGCCCAGCAATAAGGCGCCGAACAGCCAGTCAGCAATGCTCAGACGTTTGAGCAGACTGGGGTTTTCAATGTAGGGATTGTTTTGAGCGAGTTCCAATGTGTTTCTCCATGACGCCACGAACAGGCGCGCCTAAGTATAGTGCAGCGTTTTGTTTGCTGCAGAAGCAGCCAAAGCAAGCAATGCAGGCCTCGGTTAGCCTGCATGTCGCTGTTGTTACGACTGAGCCAGCCGGGTTTTGAGGCGGTCGAATTCTTTATCGAAATCGAGGGTTTTGCGTTGCGTACTCATTGCCATCAGCGCATGCGAGCCGCTATCAGCATGCGGCCGTATCCAGATCCACAAGCGGCGTTCACGCACATACAACATGGCAAAAATCCCGATGACCAGTAGCAGCGCGCCAAGATAAACCACGTTTTTGCCTGGCGAGCGTGTGACCTGAAACACCGAGGCTTTGACTTCTTCAAAGCCTTTCAGTTGCAGATACACCGGCGCATTATAGAAAAATGCGTCTGCCAATGCGTTGATGCCTAACTGCAAAAAGCGGCCATGTTTTTCGTCAGCGGGCACAGGCGGCAAGCCGTCCTGTACGCGGGCGACTTGCCATAATTCCCACAAGCTGCCATTCAAAATTTTCATGAATACATCGGCAGCTTTTTCTTGCTCTGCCACTGGCAGTTTGCCAATAAAACGGGCAATGGCGATATAGCCTGAGGCCTTATCGTCGCCGGCAAACATGTTCAGGCCGCGTAGTGCAGAGGCCTGCAATTGCGAACGCAATGGGTCGCTTGCAGAAGATTGAAGGGGCAGGTTGGCTGCATAGCGTTGCGCGGCCTTTTCCCGCAGCGCCGGATTTTGCAGCGCAGCCCGCAGGCGCATCCATTCGGTGACGGAGTCATTGTCGTCAGCAGGTATGCGCAGATAGCGGAAGTTCTCTGCCGGCGAGTCGCGCATGCCGGCCAAGAAAGCGTCGCCGCCTTCGACTTTGACCGACAGCATGTAGTTGTTAAATTCACGTGCCTGACCGTTCTTGTCGCGCAGTTTGTATTGCACGCTCGGGCCGATATTTTTCAATTCCTTGGTTTTTTTGGTATTGGCAGCAGAGCCCAATTGCTTATCCAGTGACGCCGAAAAATTTTCCGTGAAGCGTTTGTCCGGATTCACCGCGCGCACGTCTTGCCCGTTGTTGGCGCTCAGGTTCTCTACATTGAAAGGCCGAAAGCCCGACCATTCAATGGTGTATTCACTGCCGCTGCTGCCGGACAAGGGCGTCGATTTGCCGACCGCACCAGCGAGCGCGAAGCTGGAATGGGCTGCGCCCTTCATTGCATAGCCGTTTAACTGCAGGCGACTGCCGCCATCTTCAAAGCTAGACTGGTAAACCGACAAGCCTTTGTAATTAAGCGGTTCATTGACCTTGATGGTAGCGGGGAAGCTTTTGCCGCTTTCATGGTCGGTAACGATGACCTGACTGGCAAACAGTTTGGGCATGCCGGTCGAATAAAAATCGACCACAAATTTTTTCAGTTCAATGGTGAAAGGCAGATCCTGAATCAACACGCCTTCACCGGCGGGGATGATCGCCGTATTGCTGCTGGACCCTTCAGGGATCAGGGTATTGCCGCGAAATGTAGGATTGCCCAGACCCAGCCGGTGTTTGGCGGGAATCTCGGCAATGATGCCGTTGCCAACGAAGGGCACTTTATTGAACAGCCACTGCTGAGCTTTAATCGGCAGATTGGAGTCGAGCAGTCCGCCAATACAGATAATGACAATGGCGCTGTGGGCAAAAATATAACCCAGCTTGTTGGCCGCACCTTGCTTGGCCGTGACGAGCGTGGCCTGTTCTTTTTGCACCAGCTTGACCTGATAGCCATCGGCCACAGCACGTCGCGCCAGCTCGGTTGCCAGTGCCGCGCCGGGTAATGGCGAGTGCCATTCTGCATGATGGTGAAAATTGCGCAGCGATTGTTCGCGCACATTTTCGCGCCAGCTCTTCATGTCGGCAATCATGCGCGGTGCATTGCGGGCAATGCACAGAGAAGTCGAAGTCACCAGAAAGGCCATGATCAGCAGAAACCACCATGCTGAATAAACCGAGTACAGCGACACATGCGCAAAAACCTCGAACCAGAATGGGCCGAACTGGTTCACGTAGTTCGGCATCGGTTCATTTTGCGTAACGACAGTACCTATCACGGAGGCGATAGCGATCACGCTCAGCAAGCTGATGGCAAAGCGCATCGATGACAGCAACTCGATCATGTCGGCCAGCCAGCGGCTACGGGTTTGCACAACGATGCCTTCAGTACGGGTATTCATAGCTTGAGATTTCAATAAGACTTGTTGGCGCCGAAAGCAAAAGGGGCGGCCTTGCGGCCACCCCCTGATACGGCTTGTGTCAGCCCTGCTGTTACTTCAGACCAGCAATGTAATCGGCGACGGCCTTGATTTCTTCATCCGACATACGCTTGCTGACTGCAGTCATTTGCGCACTGTTGTTACGGGCGCCGGTACGGAAGTTGGTCAGCTGTCCAACCGTGTAGTCCTGATGCTGGCCAGCGATGCGCGGAAACTGCGCAGGGATGCCAGCGCCGTTCGGGCTGTGGCAACCGGCACAGGCCGGGACATTTTTCTCGGCGATACCGGCGCGGTAAATCTTTTTGCCGATTTCAACGGTGTCCTTGTTGCGGGCTTCACCGGCTGAAGATTTTTGCGCGCTGACATAAGCGGCCACGTTGCGCATTTCTTCTTCCGTCATTGCCTTGGCAATGGTGGTCATGATGGCGTTATTGCGGGTCGGGCCCTGAAAATTCAATAACTGCTTCTCGATGTAGGCTTCGTGCTGGGCGGCCAGCTTGGGGTTTTGTGGAATGACGGAATTGCCTGCAGCGCCATGACAGGCAACGCAAGCCATGATGCCGCGCGAGGCGTCGCCGCCGGAAAACAGCGTGCTGCCTTTTGCCGCATCTGCTTTGGCAGGGGCTTTTTCTTCATTGGCAAAGGCAAAGGAAGACAATGCCATCAATGCGACGGCAAGAAATTTCACAAACGATGGGAAAGCATGTTTCATTCAAACACCTTGAGCTGGAGATGGATTTTCTTCGCGCTTCACGCGGCGATGCAGATCCCGCGCGCCTGACTTGACCGACAAGGGGAAACTCCTTGTCGCCCCAAATAACTGGGGTGCATTGTACTACAATAGGCCAATTCACTTACTGTACGGCCTGCTTCCGTCTCCTATGTCCCTTCTCTGGCAAGCCCGTTTTTTTACCACGATTGATCATCTGCGCGATTTGCCCAGCTTCGATGTCCCCGAGATTGCCTTTGCGGGACGTTCGAATGCAGGTAAATCTACCGCCATCAATTTGCTGTGCAACCAAAAAAAGCTCGCCTTTGCGTCCAAGACGCCCGGCAGAACGCAGCATATTAATTATTTTTCCTTAGGTGGCTCGCATGTCGGGCAGCATCGCAAGGATGCAACCCGGGTCGATGAAATCCGCGCCTTTCTGGTTGACTTGCCTGGTTACGGCTATGCCGAAGTGTCGGGTTCGGCCAAGCACCACTGGCAAGAGCTGCTTGGTCGTTATGTGCAAATGCGCGACCAATTGGTGGCTCTGGTGCTGATCATGGATGCGCGGCGTCCCTTCACGGATCTCGATGTCGAAATGCTGGAATGGTTTGCGCCAACCGGTAAACCGATTCATTGTTTATTAAGTAAGGCAGATAAATTAAATCGCAGTGAATCGACCAATGCACTGAGGCTTGCGCGCACTGTTTTATCGAGTTACGTAGATGAGTCTGGCGCACCCTTGCCGTTTTCGGTGCAGCTGTTTTCAGCCTTGAAGCGCGATGGTCTGGAAGAAGCCGATGCCAGTATCCGTGCATTGCTTGGTCTGGATGCGCCGGCTGAAGATGCGGCGCCGGAAGAATCCGGCGACAGCCCGGCAGAATAAAAAAACCCTGGAGAAAGGGGAAGGTCTCCAGGGTTAATGCCGCATCATCATGAGGCAACGCGGCCCCGCTCAGGGAGGAGAAGCGGGAGGTGAGCATTCACCTTCCACTGAGATGGCGGCCCGATTGAAAAGTTTCCCTTGTTTTGTAGAGAGTCCCATGACAACGAGTCAACAACAATCTGGACAATTTCCTGCTGTGCGCATGCGCCGCATGCGCCGGGATGATTTCTCGCGCGCGATGATGCGCGAGAACATCGTCACCGCTGCTGATCTGATTTATCCGGTTTTTATTCTTGATGGTCAACAGCGTCGCGAAGCGGTGTCTTCGATGCCCGGCGTAGAACGACTGTCGCTTGATCTGCTCTACGCGGTTGCCGAAGAGTGCGTCACTCTCGGCATTCCGGTGCTAGCCCTGTTCCCTGTGATTGACCCCGCATTGAAAACACCGGACGGCATGGAAGCAGCTAATCCGCAAGGACTGGTGCCACGCGCGGTGCAGGAATTAAAGCGCCGTTTTCCTGAACTGGGCATTCTGACTGACGTGGCGCTCGACCCCTACACCAGCCATGGTCAGGACGGCGTGCTGGATCAGCATGGCTATGTGTTGAACGATGAGACTTCGGTGCTGCTGCAAAAACAGGCACTGGTGCAGGCGGCCGCCGGCGTCGATATCGTCGCACCCTCGGACATGATGGACGGGCGTATTGGCGCCATCCGCAGCAGCCTTGAAGCTGAAAAATTTATCCATACCCGCATCATGGCTTACTCGGCCAAATATGCGTCGGCGTTTTATGGTCCGTTTCGCGAGGCAGTCGGCTCGGCGGCCAATCTGGGCAAGGGCAGCAAAGCGACCTACCAGATGGATCCGGCCAATAGCGATGAAGCCTTGCGCGAGGTGGCGTTGGACCTTGCCGAAGGCGCCGATATGGTGATGGTGAAGCCGGGCATGCCTTACCTTGATATTGTCAGGCGGGTCAAAGATCAGTTCAAGGTGCCGACCTTTGCGTATCAGGTCAGTGGCGAGTACGCGATGATTAAAGCAGCAACCCAAAACGGCTGGCTTGATCATGACAAAACCATGATGGAAGCGATGCTGTGTTTCAAGCGTGCGGGTGCAGATGGTGTGCTGACTTATTTTGCGCGAGACATTGCGCGTCTTTTGCGACAATAAATGCAGGGCCTAAAGTTAAGTAAACGACGACTGCAAACATCGCTGAAATCAGGCCGCAACTTTGCTGTCTTGATTTAGCCTCGCCGTCAGCGGCGTGATTTCAAAGCGTGACGGGGTGGGCAGCAAGCGCGCAAGCGTTTGACGAATGCGCTGCAATTCCGGGGTGTTGGCTTGAGCGTCATCGCTGGTGTCGTTGACGCAGAAAAAAAGCAGGGTGCCGAAACGCTCAAGCAGTAACGCGAACTGTTCTTGTGCATCGGCGTCGCCGCTGCACAGATACAGCGATTGCGCCTGCTGCAAAAAGGCATGGCCGGTTTGCAGCATCCAGCGCGGCACCAGATCCGGAATCAATGGCGGCACCGCCCACGAACGAAAAACCGTGCTGCGCACCTGGCTAAACAATTCGGGTGCCGCGTACTCCAGTTCCAGCATCACGCTTTTCAGCATGGGGCGTGGCGAGTGGGCAAAAATACGCCGCACATGGCGATAGTCAGGATCTTGCTGCAACAACCAGTCTCGCGATAACAGCGAAGCATTAACGAGCGGGTCTTCAAATGGCTGCAGACTGTCATAGTCAGGCACCGTCTGTTCTTCCTTGAACACGGCTACACCTTCACTGCTGAACCACATTGCCGGATCAACCGGTGCGCCGAAAAACACA
>CANGAW010000027.1 GCA_947451925.1 Burkholderiales bacterium
CGCGTGGCGGCAGACTCTTCTCGCGACAAACTGCCTTCGTTCAAGCGGTAAGTGACTAGCTGCACACGGGTAGGCTGGCCATCAATATGTACGCTGCGCGCCAGGGTTATGCGGCCACTGTCGATGACGACAGGCTGACGCCCATCGAGAAGCTGCGTGTCAACCACATTGGCACAATCGCTTTGCAACTGCGCGAACGCCAGTTGCATGCCGCGTGTCTGTTCCAGCTCCTGATTCAGGCTGGCCCGTGCGCGGGTAATGCTGTCAAGGCCACGCCAGCCCAGCGTGGCGACAAAAGCCAGAATGCCAATCGCCACCAGCAGCTCGATTAAGGTCATGCCGCGCTGTGTGCGCAAACGATGTTCAGAGCGCATTGGGCACCACCTGCGACAAAGTGATGATGCGGCGGGCAGGATCGCGGGCGTCCAGCACGGCGACTTCGACACGGCGAAAAGCAGGGTTGGGCGTAGCCAGAATATGTTCTTCGCAAGTCAGTGCCAGCTCGCCTTGCGCGCAGTCAAAGCTGCGTTGTCCAAGCGGCGGCCACTCATGCGCCAGACGAATTTGTGTGAGCCGGTTTTCAGCCGACCAGGTGGCCATCATGGCTGAGCGCAAATCGCTGCTGTTTTGCGTCAGGCTGCCGACTGCGCGCAGGCTCGCACCCAATGCGGTGGCAATGATGACCAGGGCAACCAGCACCTCTAGCAAGGTAAAGCCTGCGTGACGGGACAAGGTTTGGCGCATTTCATTCCACCCGAAAATGACCGATGCCGTCGGCATAGATTGATGTTCTTTGTTCACCCAGCGCCATGCTCAGAACGAAAGCCTTGTCGACGGGTTCGCGACCAAAGACGATGCGCAAAGCGGAACCATCATTGCCAGCTGGCGAGATCGAAAGTTGGAAAGGGCCACGTTTGAATTCACGCTCACGCAAAATGGCATCTTGCGTCAGCAATTCCCAGTTGTCGTTCTGCCGGATCAAGAAACGATATCGATCGGGATCGGCTTCAAAGGCAATCGGCCGGTTGCGAACAATCGCTTCATCGCGGGCAAGTTGCAACAGCAAGGCAATTCGCTGGGCTTCACTTTGCACCAGCTGCCGGTCGCCGGGCACCGCATTGAGTGCAACCGCACCAAGCATGATGCCGACAATAACCAGCACTACCAGTAGCTCGAGCAGAGTAAAGCCGCCACAGCGTATGGGCAGCGCTTGATGCGCGCCAGATGCGTGGCCGCTTGCCGCGCGCTTAGTCAGCCCAGGAACCAATGTCTGCGTCATTACCCGTGCCTCCCGGCTGTCCGTCTGCGCCATACGAGAACACATCGACTTCGCCGTGCAGGCCCGGCGACAGATATTGGTAGGCATTGCCCCAGGGGTCTTTATTGAGGCGATCCAGATAACCACCGGTTTTCCAGTTGGCCGGCGCTGGTCCTGAGCCGGGACGGGTAACCAGCGCCTGCAGGCCCTGTTCAGTCGTCGGGTAGCGTGAATTGTCGAGTTTGTAGAGTTTTAAACCCTGCATCAGGGTGGCGATATCCTGACGGGCGGCGAGCAGGCGGGCGTCATCGGTTCTTCCCATTAATTTGGGCACCACAAGCGCCGCCAAAATGCCCATGATGACCACCACCACCATAATTTCAATCAGCGTAAAGCCGCGGGATGGGTTTGTAGTGTGCCGGACATTCATCTGAGAACGCATAAGTATCCATTTTCAAAATTGAATTTTGGAAATCACAAATAAATTGATCATCTGGAAACACTTGCTAGGTGATCTGTAACAAGCTCTGAAAAAATGTTGCGATTTAGACGCAATACCCTGCCAAGACCTTGTGTTGAGACCACAAAAAGAGGGGAAAGTGCCAGAGGATTTATTGCCGTAGAAAAATACTGACGGTCAGCGACCGTTCCGTTTCGAATACGGAATTGCCTTGATGTCGATTATTCAGAAAAAGCGTGATGGCGGACCCGCGCCTGATCAAGCATTGGCACGATGGTCCAAAAAAGAAGGCAGGGCGGTAAAAAATCCGTACTTAGTTTTCCGTGCGCGCCTCGCGCGACAGTAAAGCCTGCATCATTTGCAGCGGTGTTTCACCATCAAACAACACACTGGCGACGGCCTCGACAATCGGCATATCGATCTGACCCGCCCGCGCCCGCTGCCGCACAGCCTGCACACAGCGCACGCCTTCGGCCACATGGCCCAGCTCATCCGAGATCGCCTGCAAAGACTGGCCGGCAGCCAGTCCCAGACCAACCCGGCGGTTACGCGACAAGTCGCCGGTGCAGGTCAGAATCAGATCGCCGACACCGGTCAGACCCATGAAGGTTTCACTGCGCCCGCCGAGCGCCACGCCCAGACGCGAGATTTCGGCAAGACCCCGGGTAATCAATGCCGCCCGCGCATTCAGGCCCAGACCCAGGCCGTCGGCAATGCCGGTCGCAATGGCCAGTACATTTTTCACGGCACCACCCACTTCCACACCAATCAGGTCATCGGTGGCATAAACACGCACTGAGCGGCTATGGACCGCAGCAACTACCTGCTCCCTTAAGGCTGCATTGCCGGACCCTATGGTCAACGCGCAGGGCAAGCCGCGCGCAACTTCTTGCGCAAACGACGGCCCAGAGAGCGCGCCGCAAATAACATCGTCGCCCAAGACTTGCGCAACGATCTGATGCGGCAGCAACGTGGTGTCTTCTTCCAGCCCTTTGCAAAGCCAGACCAGATTCCGAATCGCAAATGGTTTTAATGCGGTAAGCAGAGGCCGCATGCCGGCCACGCTGGTGGCGATAATGAGCAAACCATCCGTCGCATGGGTGACTGCCTGATTGAAGTCTGGGCTCAGCTCCAGAGCAGGAGGCAGCGCAAAGCCGGGCAGATAGGACAGGTTTTCACGTGCGTCATCAGCGCGGGCGATCAACGCAGCATCGCGCGCCCAGAGCAGCACCTGATTTTTTTGCGACAAGGCGATCGCCAGTGCCGTACCCCAGGCACCGGCGCCGAGTAGGCTGATTTTCATCTTTGCGAGGTGAAAGCGGCGATCTTACTCACCCCAGACCTCACCTGCCTTGACGAAACCGGTGTCGCCATCGCGATGACGGACCTTGATCCAGTTCGAAGTAATCGGCTCTGCCAGTTCAAGCAGTACGCCTTTGTTGGCCGAAAAAACCACGGGCGACGTCTCGTTGGCCGCAGCACGCACCTGAATCACAGGCAACTCCACCACCAATGCACGCGGTCCAGACAGCAAGCGTGTTTCAGCCCAACTGAGGTCACCGGACGCATCGCGCACACGCGACCATTCACCGTTGACCAACACAATTTCAAGCGGCATGCCGGGCGGCGCAATATACAGCTTGCGCGATTTCTGGCCCGGCGCATCGAACAATACCGCAGGGGTGGCGCCGACCGCCTTGAACTCCGTAGCGGTTGCGCACGGTGCCACCAGCATGGCACACAGAAAACATAAAGCTGGCCGCAGCGCTGTCATGGTGGCCTGGCTTAATGCGCAGCGAGCGAACCGTTAGCCTGCTGGGCGAGTGCTTGCTGACGCTGCTGATAGAACACTTCGAAATTGATTTCGGTCAGGTGAACTGGCGGGAAGCCGGCGCGGGTCACCATGTCGGCGATATTGGCACGCAGGTAGGGATACAGAATGTTTGGGCAGGCAATGCCCAGAAGCGGGTCAAGCTGACCTTCTGGCAGATTGCGTACTTCAAATATACCGGCCTGCTTGCCTTCAACCAGAAAGGCGACCTTTTCTTTGATTTTGGCTGTCACAGTAATGGTGATGCTGGACTCATAAATGCCATCGGCGAGGTTGTCGTTAGAGACGTCAATCGCAACTTCAATGTTCGGGCCTTCTTCTTCCAGAAAAATAGCGGGCGAATTAGGCTGCTCCAGCGACATGTCTTTGAGGTAAATACGCTGAATGTTAAAGGTTGGCTGCAAGTTCTGATCTGACATGAAAGGCTTTCTTCAAAAAATTGGGGCGATACAAAACGGACGGGTCAAATTCAAGTTCAAGTTCAGTTAAAACTGAAAAAACATCAACCCATTTGCAACAGGGGATCGAGCTTGCCTTCGCGATCGAGGGCGGACAAATCGTCGAAGCCGCCAACATGGGTGTCGCCGATATAAATCTGCGGCACCGTTCGGCGACCGGTTTTTTCCATCATCAGGGTTCGCTGCTGCGGATCGAGATCAATGCGGATTTTCTCGATGTCGTCTATCCCCTTGGCTTTCAACAGACGCTCGGCCATCGTGCAATACGGACAAACGCCTGAGCTATACATTACAACGCGTGCATGCATGATTGTGCTCCCTGTTCCTTCTGTCACTTCGCTGTTGGCAGTCCCTGCGACTGCCAATCGGTAAATCCACCTTCAAGACTGTGCACGTCGGCAAAGCCGGCACGATGCAGTTTCGCTGCGCCCTTGGCCGAGCGTGCGCCGCTCAGACAAACTACCAGCACCGGCTGCGATTTATCGAGTTCGCCAAGCCGGGCATCCAATTCGGCCAGCGGAATATTTTTTGCCGCGCGCAGATGGCCGGCCGCAAATTCTTCCGGGTTGCGCACATCAAGTACGGTGACTTTGGCTTTGTTGAGCAGCTGGGTCGCCTGCAAAACAGACAAGGAAAATTTGCTGCGGGTCAGGGCAGGCCAGGCCAGCGCACCGCCGGAAAGCAGTGCCAGAAGAATCAGCCAGATATTATCAATGAGGAATTTCACAGGGGTCCATTCGTTTGAAACAAGCTGAACATTATAAAATAGAAGCGACGAAGCAAACCAAGCAGCATTTTTCCTTTTTATTCGAGCAGGATGTTGAACCAATATGTACAAAATTGTATTAATGCGCCACGGCGAATCTACCTGGAATCTTGAAAATCGTTTTACCGGCTGGACCGATGTAGACCTGACTGAAAAGGGCGAAGCCGAAGCGCGCCGGGCGGGCAAACTGCTGACTGACGCCGGTTTTACTTTTGATCTGACCTATACCTCGGTGTTAAAGCGCGCAATACGTACACTCTGGCTGACCCTCGATGAAATGGACTTGATGTGGCTGCCCATTATCCATAGCTGGCGCCTGAACGAGCGTCATTACGGTGCGCTGCAAGGTCTGGACAAGGCCGAGACTGCGGCCAAATACGGCAACGAGCAAGTGCTGGTCTGGCGCCGCAGCTATGACACGCCACCTGAACCGCTGGCGCCGGGCGACTCCCGTTCTGCCGAAGGTGACCCGCGTTACGCGCGCTTGAAGCATGGCCAGATTCCGATGACCGAATGCCTGAAAGACACGGTAGTCCGTGTGCTGCCGGTCTGGGAAGAATCGATTGCCCCCGCCATTCGCGCCGGCAAGCGCATCCTGATTTCAGCGCATGGCAATAGCCTGCGCGCGCTGATCAAATACCTCGATGGCATCAGCGATGAAAATATTGTCGGTCTCAATATTCCCAACGGACAGCCACTAGTCTATGAACTCGATGCCGATCTCAAACCCATACGCAGCTACTACCTAGGCGACACGGCAGCCATCGAAGCAGCGCTGAAGGCCGTAGCCAACCAGGGCAAGGCGAAGTAAAACCAGTGAACTATTCCGCACGCGGTATCGCACGCTGGTCAATAGCAGTGGCCTTAATCGGCTCGCTGAGCCTGGCCTGTGCCGAGGTCAGTACAAAAATCAGCGAACGCACTCGCCAGAAGCAGGCCGCCGAACAGGAGCGGGCCGACTTGCGGCAGAAACTCGGTGAACTGAAGGAAGACATCCTCAAAACCGAAAAAGCACGCGGTTATGCGGCTGATGCGCTGGCCGCGTCCGAAGCAGCGATTTCGAACGCGAACCGGCTATTACGCGAATTAATTAACGAGCAAACCAAGACCGAACAGCGACTGATGTCGCTGTCAAAAACCCAGGAAGAACTCGAAGCCAGCGTGCGCAACCAGCGTGGGCGATTGAAAAAAATTCTGACTGAACAATATCTGGCCGGCCATGACGACCGCGTCCGCCTGATTCTGTCCGGTGACAACCCTAACCGCATCAGCCGCGAATTGCGCTACCTGGGCTACGCTTCAGCCGCGCAAACCAGGGCTATCGAAGGCTTGCAGGTCAACTTGGCCGCAGTAGAAACCAACAAGGCAGAAGCCGAAGAAGTAAGGCTGACTTTACAAGAAATCGCTCAGGAACAGCGCGAGCAAAAAGCGGTGCTGGAAAAAGAAAAAGCCAACCGGCAAATCCTGGTCGGCCAGCTTTCCAGCAAACTCGACACTCAGCGCAAAGAGGCCGGTAATCTGGCCCGCAACGAAGAACGCCTGTCGTCTCTGGTCGAGCGGCTGGCCAGCATCATCGCCAAGCAGCGCAAGGAAGAAGAAGCGGCCGAAGCCAGGAAGCGCGCGCAGCAGGCAAAAGAAGCCGCGCTGCGCGAACGCGACAGCGCCAAAGCGAATGCAAAAACCAAGCCGTCCGGCAAACCAGCCCCGGTAATTGCAAAAGACAAACCCAAAAGCAGTAGTGATGACGCCGTTGCCATACCGGTCATGCGGGACGACTCAGCCTTTGCCAGCCTGCGCGGCAAATTGCACATGCCGGTCAAAGGCGAGCTGTTCGCCAGCTTTGGCACCCGCCGATCCGACGGTCCGAGCTGGAAAGGCTTGTTCATCAAGGCACCGGAAGGCACCGAAGTCAAAGCGGCAGCCGCCGGCGAAGTGAT
The DNA here is from genome assembly GCA_947451925.1 of Burkholderiales bacterium. Lineage (GTDB taxonomy): Bacteria > Pseudomonadota > Gammaproteobacteria > Burkholderiales > Burkholderiaceae_D > Pernthalerella. The sequence goes on from CANGAW010000027.1 coordinate 6,711, forward strand.
TTTCGCCGACTGGATGCGCGGCTTTGGCAATCTGCTCATCATTGACCACGGCGACCAGTACATGACCGTTTATGCCAATAACCAGTCGGTGCTCAAACGCCCTGGCGACAAGGTTCGCGCCGGCGATGTGATCGCGGCCGCAGGCAACAGCGGCGGCAATGAGCATTCAGGTTTATACTTTGAAATGCGTTACCAGGGACGGGCGATTGACCCGCTGGCATGGATAAATAGGTGAGACATGAGTAGCAGACTGAAAAACGCCGGACTGATAGGCTTGGGACTGATTGCCGGCATTGCCGGATCCATGCAATTTGACGCGCTGGCGCAGAAAAATTCTGGCGCCCCGCTGCCGATCGAAGAGCTGCGACAGCTGGCCGATGTATTTGGCCTGATCAAGTCTGATTATGTCGAAGTGGTCGAAGACAAAAAACTGCTGACCGAAGCCATCTCCGGCATGGTGGCTTCACTCGATCCGCATTCCGCTTACCTCGACAAAAAAGCCTTCAAGGAACTGCGTGAAGGCACGCAGGGCAAGTTTGTCGGACTGGGTCTGGAAGTCGGGATGGAAGACGGTTACGTCAAAGTCATCTCGCCGATTGAAGACTCACCTGCCTATAAAGCAGGCCTCAAAGCCGGCGACCTGATCACCCGCTTAGACAGCACGCCAGTCAAGGGCATGACCCTTGACGAGGCAGTCAAGCGCATGCGCGGCGAACCGAATACCAAAATCACCTTAACTGTCGCCCGCAAGGATGAAGACAAGCCGCTGCTGATTTCGGTGACCCGTCAGGAAATCCGGGTGCAAAGCGTCAAAGGCAAAATTATCGAACCCGGCTATGGCTGGGTGCGCGTGTCGCAGTTTCAGGAACCAACGGTTGAAGATCTGGCCAAAAAAATCACGGCACTCTACGCACAAGAGCCGAACATGAAGGGCCTGGTGCTCGATTTGCGCAATGATCCGGGCGGCGTGCTGCCGGGCGCCATTGGCGTATCGGCCGTATTCCTGCCGCGTGATGTGTCCGTTGTTTCTACTAACGGCCAGTTGCCTGATTCCAAAGCCACCTACTACGCACGACGCGATTTTTATGCAACCCGTGCCGGTGGCGATCCGCTGGCCAAGTTGCCCGAAGCGGTCAAAAAAGTGAAGCTGGTGGTGCTGGTGAATTCGGGCTCGGCATCGGCCTCTGAAATCGTCGCTGGCGCACTGCAGGATTACAAGCGCGCCACCATTATCGGCACGCAAACTTTTGGCAAGGGCTCGGTGCAGACCATCCGTCAATTGTCAGCCGATACCGCCGTGAAACTGACTACTGCCCGCTACTACACGCCAAACGGTCGTTCGATTCAGGCGCGCGGTATTGTGCCGGATTTGATGGTCGATGAATATGCTGATGGCGATGGCATGAACGGTCTGCGTCTGCGTGAGGCTGACCTGCAAAAACATCTGACCAATGACCGCGACAAAGGTGCCGAAGTCAAAGCAGCCAGCGTCGTCGATGAACTGGAAGAACAAAAGCAACTGGCTGCTGCCGAGAAAAAACGCAAGCCGCTTGAATTTGGCAGCAAGGAAGACTTCCAGCTGGCGCAAGCACTGAATCATTTGCAGGGCAAACCTGTGCAGCTGTCGAAATCCGAAAAAGTCGAAAACAAAAAAGAGCCCGGCATCAATGCCTCCGATGCCAACAAAGGCGACAAAAACTGATCCATGAGCCTGTGCCGACTGGCACATCACCACTGCCTGAGCCTGCGCTCAGGCAGTGCTCAGATCGGCAACAACTCCTATGAATGACCAACAGTTACTGCGCTATTCGCGCCACATCCTGCTTGATGAAATTGGCATTGAAGGACAGGAAAAGCTGCTGGCCGCGCATGCGCTAATCATTGGCGCCGGTGGCCTTGGCTCGCCGGTGGCGCTGTATCTGGCCTCGGCCGGCATTGGCAGCATTACGCTGGTGGATGACGATACGGTCGACCTGACCAATTTGCAGCGACAGATTTTGCACACTACCGATCGCGTCGGCCAGCCCAAGGCCTTGTCCGGCCAGACCACCTTGAATGCCATCAACCCGGACATTAACGTTCAGGCACTATGCGAACGCGCAGAGGGCAACCGGCTGGCCGAACTGGTCGCCAGCGCCACCGTGGTGCTGGACTGCACCGATAATTTTCAGACGCGGCATGCGATCAATCGCGCTTGCGTTGCCGCTGGCGTGCCTTTGGTGTCCGGCGCGGCGATCCGTATGGACGGGCAAATTTCGGTATTCGATACGCGTCAGGACGACGCGCCCTGCTATGCCTGCTTGTTCCCGCCGGAGCAGCAGTTTGAAGAAGTACAGTGCTCCACCATGGGCGTGTTTGCGCCCTTGGTTGGCATCATCGGCACCATGCAGGCGGCAGAAGCATTGAAACTGGTGATGGGTATCGGCAGTTCGCTATCGAAGCGTTTATTGCTGCTCGACGCACGCGACATGGAATGGACCCGCATCGGTACTACCCGCAATAGCGCCTGCACAGTGTGCGGCGAGCGCCACTAGCCAATACCGCAGGGCGCGCCTAGTCGAGCAAAATGGCGACCTGGGCAAACGCATCATCGGAAGGACGCTGGCGGAAACCAGTTTTGGCAAAGCGATGCCAGCGACCCAGCACAAAAGACACCAGCACGGCTGCCAGCGCCGAGACGTGGATGTCCGACATGCGTTGCTGGCTGGCAGACAACTTCAAAGCCTGCCGCAAGGCCAGTTCGACGCGCTCAACAAACTGATTCATGCGTTGCTGCAGCCTTTCGTCTTCGTTCACCAGCGCGTCTCCGATGAGCACCTTGGTCATGCCCGGATTTTGTTCGGCGAAATCCAGCAACATGAAGACGATGGTTCGCGTTTGTAATAAGCCGTTTTCTTCATGCTGACTGATCTGGTTGATCAGGCCAAAAACGGAGGACTCAATAAATTCAATCAAGCCTTCAAACATTTGCGCCTTGCTCGCGAAGTGCCGGTACAGGGCCGCTTCGGATACCTCTAGCCGGGCTGCCAGCGCAGCGGTGGTGATTTTTTCTGCCTTCGGATTTTCCAGCATGACGGCCAGCGTCTGCAGAATTTGTAATTTGCGTTCGCCCGGTTTCGTGGTTGCCATAATAGTTTTAATTGGAGCAAGCTATCGGTATCAGTCTCTGGCTTATTTACCGCAACACGCCGAGTTTATGCAGTTGTTTTGGTAATTGCCTCAGAGATTTTACTTTGACATTCACAAAAGCGGGGCGCGCCGCCGACACATTCAGATAACGCGTAGTCCAGACGGTGCGTAAACCCAGAGATTTCGCCGCCTTCAGGTTTTGCACCGTGTCTTCCACTAGCACGCAGCGCGCGGGACTCAGCCGCTGTTTTGCCAGTATTTTATGCAGCAGCAGACGCGATGGTTTGGGGCGCAGCTGACGATGCACGTGCATAGACTCAATCGGCAGGTGCGCAGCGAAGTGCCGGTGCAAGCCCAAGTGCCGCAGCACCGCATGGGAGTAAGCGGCGGGCGCATTGGTGAGCAAGATTTTTTTGCCGGGCAAACGCTTCAACAGGCGGCCTATGCCACGCTCGGCGCGGATCATCTGCGCCAAGTCATCAAAGCGATGCGCATCACGCAGAAAATCTTCGGCCCGCACCGCATGGTGCCGCATCATGCCCAACAGGGTTGCACCATAGCGCTGCCAGTAAGCCATGCGCACGGCATTGACTGCATCGGCATGCGCCGGCTTGGATTCGGCGTCGAGTACGCGCGCAATCAGCGCGTTCATGTTGGCATTAATGGCCGGGAAAATCGCATGCGACGCATCGTGCAGCGTGTTGTCCAGATCGAACAGCCAGGTCAGCTGCGGCCTGGCATGCGATGCGCGTCTATCCACCGGTATCGTGTGAATTATGCGAATTAATGTGAGCGGATCATGGTGCCGAAAGCCTGTTCGGTCAGCACTTCCAGCAGCAGGGAATGTTCGATGCGGCCATCAATGATATGCACGGTGTTGACGCCGGACTTGGCGGCATCGAGTGCCGATGAAATTTTCGGCAACATGCCGCCGGAGATGGTGCCGTCTTCAAACATTTCGTCAATCTCGCGCGCCGACAAGTCGGTCAGCAGATTGCCCTTCTTGTCGAGCACACCCGGAATATTGGTCATCATGATCAGTTTTTCGGCGCGCAGAATCTCGGCGATTTTGCCCGCGACCAGATCGGCATTGATGTTGTAGGCCTGGCCATCCTCGCCAAATCCGATCGGTGAAATGATGGGAATGAAAGCATCATCCTGCAAGGCCTTGACCACCGCCGGATTGATGCCGTCGATCTCGCCAACAAAACCGAGATCGAGAAACTGACCGGGGTTTTCTTTGTCCGGCATTTTCATTTTGCGCGCGCGAATCAGGCCGCCGTCCTTGCCGGTCAGGCCCACTGCCTGGCCGCCGTAGTGATTGATCAGCATCACGATATCCTGCTGCACTTCACCGCCCAATACCCACTCCACCACTTCCATGGTTTCTTCGTCGGTAATGCGCATGCCCTGCACGAAGCTGCCCTGCTTGCCGATTTTTTTCAGCGCATTGTCGATCTGCGGGCCACCGCCATGCACCACCACCGGGTTCATGCCGACCAGCTTCAACAGAATCACGTCGCGCGCAAAGCCGTGCTTTAAGCGCTCTTCGGTCATCGCATTGCCGCCGTATTTGACGACAATGGTCTTGCCATGAAATTTGCGGATATACGGCAGAGCCTCGGCCAGAATTTCGGCTTTGATCTGTGGAGAGACAGCAGCAGTGGGCAAATCAGCGTTCATGGCTAGTCCAGAAAAAATTTGCTCAGATTTTACAGCGAAACCCCTTGGCATTTGCGCAAAATTATTCACGGCCATACAGCGCACTGCCCGACCCGCGCCACCCTTAAATTATCAATTCGCCATCAATCGGCAGAGGGAAAGATATTCTTCCTGACCACCGCATGCACGCCCCAGTTACCATCTACCACTTGGGTAATGCCGAAATCCACCGCAACAGCCATCAGTGAAATGGCCTCATCTTCATCCAGCGCCTGGGTCGTCATCAGGAAGTGGCGCATCTTGTGATACGCGTCGCGCAATGCCAGATCAACCGAAGATTTGGTAAAAATTGTGCTCTGCGCGTCAGGCCCCAACTCAGCCAGATAATTGCTAACGCTAAAGCCATGCACCAGCCATTCCTCTGCGGTCTCCAGTAATGGCGACTGAACAGCCGCTAATGGCGTGCCGGGCAGATCGGCTTTTTTATGCAAAATGAATTGAAAGGTCCCGGTCAGTGAACATTCAATCGCTGTACCACATAACTCGGCATCACCTTGCGAGGCATGCGGATCACCCACTGTAAACAAGGCACCCGGCACCGCCACCGGAAAGTACATCGTCGCACCTTTGCCGATACGCCAGTTATCGATATTGCCGCCGGTATAGCTGGGCGGGATCGATGAGACGCGTTCGGCTTCGGCCGGCGCCACACCAATAGTGCCAAAATGCGGCCGCACCGGCACGCGAATGTTTTTCAGCACATGATGATTTTTAACGATGCTCTGATGATCCACCTTCACACCCGGGTAATCGATGGTGGCATGGACCACACCGAAAGGATCCGTTTGCGGCGTCCAGCGATAGTTATAAACAGCGCGCGCCCAATTGCGCTCGCCGCTGGCATCGACCTCATAAATGGTGATCACTTCGCGTTGCTTGGGTTCAGTCAGCGTATCGCCATAATGAAAACCCCAGTTCGCTGCCGCATTGCTGCCAAATGTTTTTCCTTTATAAAGCGGGTTCGCACTCGGCCGCGGCACCACATCAACAATACGTACTTCAAGTACATCACCCGCTTCGGCGCCATGAATATGCACGGGGCCGGTGCAGATATGCACGCCCAGTCCACCGCCTGCACCAACTTTAGCGTCCATCGCTCCGGCGCCACGACGATTCACATTCTTGGTTTTTGCATCCCAGAAGAACACACTCTCGGCACCGGCGTCACCTTGCACCATGCGCTCGGCATCATCATTGGCGTGATGGGTCAGTGTCTCCATCGTCACAAAATCGCCTGAGTCAATTTTCACTACGGGGGTAGCCAGTTTGCTGAAGTATCCCCACAAAATTGTTTGCGCATTTACAGGGATGTAATGGTGCTGCACAGCGATTTTGACAGGTGCCGAAACGAGTGCCGCCGGCGTTGCAGAAGTGGCGTCATGCGCAGGCTCTTCGGGCGTCGGCAGTCCATGCAGCAAAGCGTGATGGGCTTCGTTAAATTCTTCCTTGATGGCTGGCTCGGCATCTGTTTGATGATGAGAACAAGAGGGCCCGCATTGATGATTCTGCATGAGTGTGGTGTTTTAAAAGTGCGCGAAAAAAGTGCGGTTAAAAAAAATATGCACCGACCTTCAGCAAGACACATACCAAGATTTTTTTCGACTCCATTTTTTAAATCGATCAGAAAATAATTTTCACAAAACGTTGACAACTAGAAACTCGATGCCTACTATCTGACTCAGGAATTCCTTGTGCAAGACACAAATGTCGCACAGGGAACCGGCGATAAAGCCCATCCCGAGCACTTGCTCGGCGTGGGCTTTTTTTTCGTCTTTTTTTTGTGTTTATGTCCGGAGAAATCATGAAACAAATGAAAAAATTTATTCTCGGTTGTGCGGTGTCGCTGCCGGTTTCGCTGTCTGTATTGGCTGCCGATCCGATCAAACTGGGTCTGTTGGAAGATGCGTCGGGCAATTTTGCGCTGGCCGTCATTCCTAAAATTCACGCCACGCAATTAGCGGTCGAAGAAATCAATGCCAAGGGTGGTGTACTGGGTCGCCCGATCAAACTGATTCATTACGACACGCAGTCGGACAACACAAAATTTCAGGAATTCGCCCGTCGTCTGATTCAGACCGACAAGCCCGATGTGATCTTTGGTGGTTACTCCAGCGCCTCGCGCGAAGCGATTCGTCCCATCATGGACAAAGCCAAGCAGCTGTATTTTTATAACAATCAATATGAAGGCGGCGTCTGCGACAGCAACACTTTTGCCACCGGTGCCGTGCCTGAGCAGCAGTTCTCGACACTCGTGCCCTGGCTGATGCAGAAATACGGCAAAAAAGTTTATACGATTGCAGCCGACTATAACTTCGGCCAGATTTCGGCTGAATGGGTACGTCAGATCGTAAAAGAAAATGGCGGCACCATGGTCGGTGAAGAATTCATCCCGCTGTCTGTGTCGCAATTTGGTCAGACCATTCAGAACATCCAGAAAGCCAAACCAGACTTTGTGATGACACTGTTGGTCGGCAATGTGCAGTCGGCTTATTTCGAACAGCAAGCTGCAGCAAATCTGAATCTGCCAATGGGCAGCTCGATTCAGGTTGGTCAGGCTTATGAGCACAAGCGTTTTAAATCGCCAGCGCTCAAAGACATGTACGTCACCACCAACTACATCGAAGAAGTCAATTCGCCAGCCAGCAATGACTTCAAAAAACGCTTCAAGGCCAAGTTCCCGACCGAGCCCTACATCACCCAGGAAGCTGCCAATGCTTACAACGCTGTGTACCTGTACAAAGCAGCGGTTGAAAAAGCTCAGTCATCCAACATGATTGCTGTTCGCAAAGCGCTGGAAACCGGCGAGATCTGTACTGACGGCCCATCGGGCAAGGTCTGTATCGATCCGAAAAGCCATCACGCCACTCACACCATGTATCTGGCCCATGTGCAAGGCGACCATACGATTGAATTTCCAAAAACCTGGAATGACATCAAGCCTTACTGGCTCGGCAATGCTGGCTGCAATCTGCCAGTGAAAGCGGACTATTCGCAATACACCCCATCAAGCCCGCCTAAGAAGTAATTTCTGAATGCTTGCTTGTGCAGTACAGGCAAGCCATCCACAAGATGGCTTGCCTCTGATTTAGCTCTGATTTGGCTCTCTTGAAAGCCCTGCTATGACACTACTCGCTACAGCCTATTCTTATCTGTACCAGTTCGGCGACTCCTTCGCCTACCTGACCTTGTCCTCGCTGGGACTAGCCATTATTTTCGGCATGATGGGTGTCATTAATCTGGCCCATGGCGAATTTGTCATGTGCGGCGCCTACGTCACCATCCTCAGCGCCAAAGCGGGTTTGCCGTTACCACTGGCCATGTTGGCCGGCGCTGTCAGCGCGGCCGCAGCCGGTGCGATTCTTGAGCGGCTGATTGTTCGCCATTTGTATAACCGCCTGTTCGACTCCATCGTCGCCACCTGGGCTGTGAGTCTGATTACGCAGCAGGCGATGCTGATTTTTGCCGGCCCTTCAATCGAAGGACTATCGACACCTTTTCATTCCTTCGAATTTGGCGAGTATTCCTTCTCGACCTATCGTGCACTGCTACCGTTTTTCTCGATCGCGGTACTCGCAGCGCTGTATGGCCTGTTTTTCAAAACCAATTACGGCATCTATGCGCGTGCCACCATTCAGAACGCCCGCATGGCGCGCTGCCTGGGTTTGCGCACTTCGCGCATCTACACCATGACCTTTGCGCTCGGCGCAGGCCTGGCCGGTTTAGCCGGTGCCATCTATGCACCAACCATTAGTGCCGTGCCAACCATGGGCAGCAGCTTTATCGTGCCGGCGTTTGTGACAGTTGTCACAGGTGGCGCCAATGTCTTGCAAGGGATCTTTCCGGCAGCCGGTTTCCTCGGCTTAATCCAGAGTGCCTTGTCCGCCAGTTACGGCCAGCTCGCCGGACAAATCGGTTTACTGCTGACCGTGATCGTCATCATCCGCATGCTGCCCCAGGGTCTGGGCAGTCTGTTTAACCGCAAGTAATCGGAGCGCATCGTGGAATCTTCACCTTCAATCATGAATGGCCCGGCCAATCGACTGGCCAGCGGGCCTGCTACCGAAGCCGGGCTGTTGAAAAAAATATTTGGCACGCGGCTCGATGGTCCGGTTGATCTGACTCTGATCCTGATCGGCGCCTGTTTCTTTCTGCCTGCCATTCTGAGCGAAGCCGGCATCAGTAACCTGGCTTACTGTCTGGTCTGGACCTTTGCTGCCATCGGGCTGTCTGCAATGTGGGGTTACGGCGGCATTCTTTCTTTCGGGCAGACCGCGTTCTTTGGTCTGGCCGGTTACGCCTACGGCATTTTCACCATCAATCTGGGTGAATCACCGGCAGCCACCTGGGGCGGCGTGTTAACGGGTCTGCTCTTGTGCGTGGCCCTGGCTGCACTGCTGGGCTATATGATTTTTTACGGCGGCATTAAAGAAGTGTTTATTGGCATCGTTACCTTGTCGGTGACGCTGGTGCTGGAAACCTTCATGGCGCAAACCGCCGGTCCGCAATGGGCCATCGGCAGCGCGCGTCTGAATGGCTTTAACGGTATGTCGGCGATGCCCTCGCTGGTATTACCCAGCTTTGCGGCCGAGCCGATTCTGCTCGAAGGCACCAACTTTTATTTTCTGGTGCTGGCAATGCTGGCTGGCGTGTATTTCATCACCCGCAAACTGCTGAACTCTTCGTTTGGACTGACGCTGGAATCGATACGCGAAAATCCGCATCGCGCCGAAATGCTGGGCATTGATATCCGTCGCTATCAACTGGCCATCTTTGTTTTCGGCAGCACGCTCGGAGGCCTGTCGGGTATTTTGTACACCGTCTGGGGCTCTTACATCACACCGTCTTCGATGGGTCTGACTGCTGCTGCGATGCCCATCATCTGGGTCGCAACAGGCGGTCGCAAAAGCCTCTCGGGCGTCATTATCGCCACCGTTGCCCTACTCAATTTGTCGCAGGAACTGGCCGCTTACGGCAGTCAGTATGCGCTGGTGCTGATGGGCGTGATTCTGTTGTTTGTAGTGATGGCAACGCCGCAGGGACTGATCCCTACCGTCAGGGAACAACTGGGCAAGCTGTTTGGGCGTTAAGGCGCCGCCCGGCCATCCAAGTCTGACCACGACCCCTAAGCTGAAGAAAGAATTTCCATGACTGTGATTCTCGAAACAAAAGGCTTGCGCAAACATTTCGGCGGCGCGCAAGTGATTAACGGCATTGACTTCCAGATCAATGAAGGCGAAACCCGCTGCGTCATCGGCCCCAATGGCGCAGGCAAAAGCACCTTTTTCAAACTGCTGATCGGCGAACACAAACCGAGTCAGGGTTCGATTCATTTCAAGGGACATGACATCTCGCACGTGCTGCCGTTTCGTCGGGTTGGCATGGGTATGAGCATCAAGTTTCAGGTTCCGGGCATCTTTCCTGACCTGACAGTTGAAGAACATTTGAAACTGGTGCTGCAGCGCGTGACAACACTCAACGAGCGCGCGTCAGAACTGGGGCGCCTGCTTGATTTGTTCAAGCTGAGCGACGAAGCCCGCTTCAAGGCGGGCAATCTGTCGCATGGCAAAAAACAATGGCTGGAAATTGCGATGGCGGTGGCACTGAAACCCAAAATTTTGCTGCTGGATGAACCGGTCGCAGGTTTGTCGGACGAAGAGACGGTCCATACCGGTGAGCTGATCAACCGCCTTAAAGCCGAAGGACTGACCATGATGGTGGTCGAACACGATATGGATTTTGTGCGCCAGGTTGCGACCCGGGTCACGGTGCTGCATGGCGGCCAGGTGTTTGCCGATGGCGGGCTCAATGAAGTGCTGGACCGGGATGACGTGGCTGAAATCTATCTGGGGAAAAGATAATGGGAAGCTCACTGCTGCGGGTAACAGACCTGCAATCCGGCTATGACGGCGGCAAAGTCTTGAATGGTTTGACGCTGACGCTGGAAAAATCCGAAGTGGTCGCCATCATCGGCCGCAATGGCGTCGGCAAGACGACCTTCATGCGCACCCTGATTGGCATCCTCGACACTGACGCCGGCTCGATTGAACTCGACGGCAAAAATATTTCAGCCATAGCGCCCGACGAACGGGCCCGCGCCGGTTTGGGTTATGTGCCGCAGGGTCGGGAAATATTCCCCGGTCTGACTGTTGAAGAAAACATGAAAGTCGGCCTGCAAATCCTGCGCTCCGGCAGTACCAAAGATATGGACATGGCACTGAATTTTTTCCCGGTCTTGCGCACCAAGCTGCAGCAAAAAGCCGGAACCATGAGCGGCGGCGAACAACAACAACTGGCCATTGCGCGGGTACTGGTTGGCCGGCCACGGGTACTGCTGCTCGATGAACCTTCCGAAGGGATACAGCCTTCCATCGTGCAGGCGATTGCCGAAAAGCTGGTGGAAATTTCAAGCACCCTCGGACTGGGCATTTTGTTAGTCGAACAAAACATGAACATGGTCGAGATGGCTGCGAGCCGCTGCTGCGTGATGGACAAAGGTCGCGTGGTCCAGCATCTCAGCAAAGACCAGCTCAATGATGATGAATTAATGCGCCGCCATCTCGCGGTTTAAAACAGAGGAGCAACAAATGGAATGGATCAAAAACTCAATCATGATGCAGCGCGGTGTCGGCGCACAGCGCGAACCGGTCACGCATCATCTGACGGAAGAAATGCAAAAGCAATTCCATTACACCATCGGTCCTTATTCCGAACCGGTGCTGATGGTCAAGCCGGGCGACCGCATCATCATTGATACCCGCGATGCGTTTGAAGGCGCACTCACCTCCGAATCCGATTCACCATCGGCGCTGTTGAAGATGCCGTTTTTGAATCCGCAAAACGGCCCGATCATGATCGAAGGTGCGGTCAAGGGGGATGTCATTGCAGTGTCGATTGAAAGCATGCTGCCACGTGGTCATGACCCGCATGGCATCTGCTGCATGATTCCGGACTTTGGCGCACTGACCGGTACTGCACAAACGGCCATGCTGAATGACCCGCTGCCGGAAAAAGTACGTCGCATCAAAATCGATACCCAGCATGTGTACTGGAGCAAGCGCACCACGCTCGATTACAAACCGCACATCGGCACCCTGAGTCTGTCGCCAGAAATTGATTCCATCAATTCGCTCACACCCGACAACCACGGCGGCAATATGGATTTGCCGGACATGGGCCCGGGCAGCATTACCTATCTGCCCGTACGTTCCCCTGGCGCACGGCTGTTCATTGGCGACGCGCATGCCTGTCAGGGCGATGGCGAAGTCTGCGGCACTGCGGTTGAATACTCCAGCATCACCACCATCCGCGTCGATCTGATCAAAAGCTGGGCCATTGAGTGGCCGCGACTGGAAACGGAAAGTTCAATCATGAGCATAGGCAGTGCGCGTCCGCTGGAAGACGCGACCCGCATCGCCTATCGCGAACTGATCCGCTGGATGGCCAATGACTATGGCTTTGATCAGTGGGATGCCTACATGCTGCTCAGTCAGTGCGGCAAGGTCCGGCTTGGTAATTTCGTTGATCCGAAATACACCGTCGGCGCGGCGATTTCCAAGACCTACCTGGAACCCTAAACATTTTTTGGCCCTGCGCCATCCGGAGATTGCATCATGCCCTTACGCCGCCCTTCTGTTGCCGACTTGAAGAAGTCCAGTGAGTCTCGTCATCTTGATCTGACGGAAGCCGAGCTGACGGATTTTTATGAACTGGTATCCGACAATCTCGCACTCTATGATGAACTGGAACAGTATCCAGATCCGCAACGTGCGGTGTTACCGGCAATCCGCGTACCTCTGGGGCGGCCAGCACCAGAGCAGGATCCTTTAAACGCCATTGTCCAGTATTGCTCGGTGAAGGCAGATTTCAGCGGACCTTTATCGGGCAAACAAATCGGCATCAAGGACACCATTTGCATGGCCGGCATTCCGATGAGCTGCGCCTCACGGCTGCTGTATGGCTTTACGCCAGAGATCGACGCCACCATTGTCACCCGCATGCTGAAAGCAGGCGCCCATATCAATGCCGTGCTCAACACCGATGACTTTGCCTTTTCCGGCGGCGGCCATACCAGTGCTTACGGCATCACCAAAAACGCGGCCAATCCGGCGCACACTGCCGGTGGTTCTTCTTGCGGTTCGGCCGCTGCGGTGGCAACCGGTCTGGTCGATATGGCCATCGGCGGCGATCAGGGCGGCTCTATCCGCATTCCCAGTTCATGGAGCGGTACCGTCGGCCACAAACCCACCCATGGGCTGGTGCCTTATACCGGCATCGTCGGCTTTGATCTGACGATTGACCATATCGGCCCGATGACGACCAATGTCGCCGATGCCGCATTAATGCTGGGTGTGCTGGCCGGTGCGGATGAAAACGGCGCCGATCCAAGGCAGCCATCGGTGGTGCCAATGCAGGATTATGCGAAGGCGTTGACTGGCGATATCAAGGGTCTGAAAATTGCGGTCATCAAAGAAGGTTTTGGCTCACAATACGGCATGAAAGAAGTCGACGATGCGGTACGGGCTGCAGCCAAAGCTTTGCAAAAACTCGGTGCAGAGATAACCGAAATATCGCTGCCAGAACACCGCATGGTCAGCGCAGTGTGGAACGCGATTGCCAATGAAGGCGGCGTCAATAGCTTTTACGCCGGCCATCATGCGTATCAGCACAAGGGTTGGTATTACCCGCAGTTGATGTCGGCGATGCGACGCGGGATCAAAACCAATGGCGGCGATTTTTCACCGACGGCGAAACTGGGTGTGCTGGTTGCCGACTATATGAGCGACCATTACAACGGCGTGTTTTATGCACGCGCCCGCAATTTTTCCAATCAGATCAATCTGGCTTACGAAAAAGTGTTTGCGCAATTTGATCTGGTCCTGATGCCAACCACACCGCAGACTTCAATGAAGATTCCGGCCAGCCCCGAAGCGGATCGCAAAACCTTCATCCGCAATGCTTTGAACATGTGCGCCAATACGGCCGCATTCGATCTGACCGGTCATCCTTCGATCAGCATTCCCTGCAAAGACGTGAAAAATTTGCCCGTCGGTCTGATGTTAACCGGCCGTCGTTTTGATGATGCGACCGTGCTGCGTGCAGCACATGCGTATGAACACAGTGCAGGCTGATCTGGCATGAGCTTGCATGCCGCCGCTGCGCCAATAGCCTGGTATGTTAATTGCGAACTGATGGTTCTATGAAAAATACAGATCCTATCCGAGTCGGTTTGCTGTTTTCGAAAACAGGCGTGACATCCAATCAGGAATCATCCCAGTTATATGGGGCGCTGTTTGCGATCGATGAAATTAATGGCTTGGGCGGCGTGCAGGGACGCGAGCTGGTGCCGGTTTACTATGATCCGCAATCTGACACCGCACGCTACAAGCTGGCCTTAGAGCGGCTAATCCTGGAAGACAATATCAGCGTCATCTTCGGCGGCTATACCTCGAGCAGTCGCAAGGTGATGTTGCCGGTCGTCGAGAAGTACAACAAACTGCTTTTTTATCCGCAGCAGTATGAAGGTTTTGAGTTTTCGGAAAACATCATTTACACCGGCGCTGCACCAAACCAAAACATTGTGCAGCTGGCCAAATTCATGACGTCGCGTTTTGGTGCGCGGGTGTACATGGTCGGTTCGCGTTATGTCTACCCTTACGAAACCAATCGCACCATGCAGTCGCTGATCTCTGCCGACCCCGACAGCAGTATTGTCGGTGAACGCTATGTCAGCCTGCATGCCAGTGAAGAGGCGGTGGACGAAGTATTTGAAGACATCAAAAATAAAAAGCCGGATTTTATTTTCTGCACCCTGATCGGCAACACCGTGCCTTATCTGTATGAGGCGTTTTACAAAGCGGGGCTTAATCCTTTAACCATGCCGATTGCCAGCTTGAATACCTCTGAAGCCGAAATCAGCATCATGGGTGCAGACGCTGCGTACGGCCACTACACTTCGTCGCCCTATTTTCAAAGCATCGATTCACCTTTGAACCGCAGCACGCTGGAACGGTTTTTCAATAGCCGCCATGGCGAGCGGGCGATTCCGAACATGAATTGGGAAGCCTCGTATTTCGGCATGCACCTGCTGGCCAAAGCCTATCGTCATGCCGGCAGCGATAACCCGCAAGATATCCGACAGTGCATTTTGGGCAGTGAAATTGAAGCCCCGCAGGGCCGGGTGCGCATCGACTCATCGAATCATCATGCCAGCCTGTATCCGCGCATAGGACAAGCCAATAGCAGTGGCCAGTTCACCATTGTTGAAGACTTGGGAAAACGTATCGATCCTGATCCTTACATGGTGCGCCATGACTGGTCCAGCGATGATCTGCTGGCTGTGAGCGAGGTCGGGGAATGAATTATCCCGAGCGCCGCCGGGCGGGCAGCATTACCCGCTCGATCCTGTCGAAACAGCCGCGGGTGCTGCTGTTTTGTCCGCAGGATGCCGATGGCCTGACTTTGCTCAATCAGTTGCAGCGAATAGGCTGCATCGTCGAGATGCACTGGCCGCCTTTGCAGGAAGTGCAGAGTGAAGTCGATCTGATTTTTCTGGCGATTTTGCCGGATGTCGAAGAAATCGACTATGACTGGCTGCATCGCAATCCGCCACCGATCATTTCGGTCAGCAGCTTTGAAAATCCGACCATCATTGATGAAGCCTTGCGAATCGGCGTCATGGGCATGCTGACTGCACCGATTCGGGCAACCGGCTTGTTGTCAGCACTGATCATGGCCTTGTCACATCGCTGGCAACACGAAAAAAATACGACGCGCATCGCCAGGCTAGAGAGCAAGTTTGCCAATTTCCGTATCGTCGAAGAAGCCAAAACCATTTTGATGCGCATGCAGGAAATTGGCGAAGACGAAGCGTATGAATTGCTGCGTTCAGAAGCAATGGCGCAAAGACTGCAAGTCGAAGATATTGCCCGCGACCTGATTCACGCCGACAAACTGATGTCGAAAACCTTGTCCGGAAAAACTGCCAAAGCAAAAAAAAAATGCACCGACTAACCCGTAGTGAAAAGACCTGGGAAAACCAGCCAGCACCATTTTTAACCATATAAATTTAAAGGAAAATAACGTGGACCTCGGACTCAAGGGCTTGAAAGCAGTCGTCACTGGCGGCACCAAAGGCATAGGCAGAGCGATTGTGCAAACACTGGCAAAAGAAGGTGCCGATGTGGCCTTCTGCGCGCGCAACGTCGAAGAAGTCGCCAGCACGGCCAAAGAATTTTCAGCGTATGGCGTCAAAGCCCTGGGCAAGGTGGTCGACATTGCCGATGCTGCTGCACTGACTGCCTGGGTGGAAGAAGCCGGCAAGGCGCTGGGTGGTATCGACATTGTGGTGGCCAACGTCAGTGCGCTGGCCATTCCTGCAACCGAAGAAAACTGGTCGCTCGGCTTTCAGGTTGACATGATGGGCACGGTCAGACTTGTCACCGCAGCCATGCCTTATCTGGAGCAGAGCAAGCATGCATCCATTGTGACCATCTCCAGCGTCTCGGGCCGCGAAATTGATTTTGCTTCCGGCCCTTACGGCGCCTTCAAAGCGGCCATCATCCATTACACCCAGGGTCTGGCTTACCACCTTGCCGGCAAACAGATTCGCGCCAACTCCGTCTCACCGGGCAATACCTACTTTACCGGCGGCGTATGGGATCAGATCGAGCAAGGCAATCCAGCGCTGTTCAAAGAAGCGCTGGGCATGAACCCGACCGGACGCATGGGCACACCGCAAGAGATGGCCAATGCGGTCACCTTCCTTGCCAGTCCGGCAGCGAGTTTTGTAACCGGTACCAATCTGGTGGTGGATGGCGCGCTGACCAAGGGCGTGCAGTTTTAATTGGTAGCACTCAGGTCGCCGGACGCGCATTGCATCATGGTCCGGCAGCCTGTTTTCAAGTGCGTTTTAAGTCTATTGGCAAGCCCGCATTTCCACGCCCGGGAAATCCGCCGCAATTGCTGCCACGTCTTTCTGCATGCCGGCATCCAGACCGCGCAACTCAACCCTGATGCGGGCCACTGCGGTTGAAACAGATTCGATTCTGGCCTCAGAGACACCGGCACGACGCACTTGATCCAGTAAGGCTTGTGCTGATGCTTTGTTTTTGAACAGGCCCAGCGAAATGCTCCAGCGCCGTGACGGTGGTTCTTGCAACACATAGGTGTCGGCAAAACCCAGATTGTGTAACCGGGTGACACGCTGACTGGCACCGGCGGCGCCATTTTTTGGCGGCAGATAAACCATGTGCGATTCTGCTTTTGCATCGACTGCAAGGTCCGGCTTTTCTGCGATGGCCGGTATCTTCAACGGCGTCAGACGGGTCTTGAACACGTTGACCGCCTGCCGAGAAAAACTGCCGACATCGAAGCAGGCAAGTACCGGCTCTGTCACAGATTTCGCGGCTGACTGCGCCGGTATCAGACTAATGCGTTCAGGATGAAACTGCCGCTTTAATTGCGCGGACTCATGCCCGCCATCCGCCATCAATACCAGCATGACGCCGTTAGCCAACAATAAAAGCCAGAATAAAATTTTCGTCATCACGCATCACCAGCGCGGGCACTGACTGCCAGACCTGTGAGCACCAGATTTTCCAGCAGCGTGCAGGAAAACGGCAAATGCGGCGCAATGAAAGTTGCCGCACCGCCCGACAAAATGCAACGCACCGTTGGCCCCTCGCATTGCGCCAGTGCGCGGCTGATCGCGCCCACCTGCGCACTGATGCAGCCACTAACAATCGCGTCGTGCGTATTGTCGGCAAACAGCTGGGTTAACTGCACGTCAGAGACGGCAGGCAGCTGCGCGGTATTGACCGCCAGTGAAGCGGCCATGGTAGCCAAGCCGGGCAAAATCATGCCGCCGACGAAATGACCCGCCGCATCAAGCGCATCAATGGTGGTGGCGGTACCGCAAGTCACGACCAGCAACGACTGCTGAGCAAACTGATGGCGGGCACCGATTAAGGAGGCAAAACGATCACTGCCCAACTGCCGTGGATGACGATAGCCGTTGTGCACACCGGCGCACTGCGCTTTTGACTGAAACCATTGCAGGCGCACCGCTTCGCTGCCAGCTTGCAGCTGCGCGCAAAGCTCTGTGAGTTGCGCGGCGATGCGTTCGCCAGCGACATTCGAAATCAGAATGTCCTGCACCTTGAAAGGCTGCCATTGTTGGGCCAGACTGGCCAGACCGGCATGCGGCACCGAACCCGATGCTGACCACTGAGCGATGTCGCGATCGCGCTCCAGCGTCGCCCATTTGATTCGCGTATTACCAGCATCAATTAGCAGCAGCATGATCGCCCTCGCCAACAACGCTGCGCAGCGACACATCGCCGGCAGCAATGGCCAGCCGGCCGTTTTCAGTATCAAGCAACGGGCAGCCGCGCTCATCAATGCCGGCTGCAATACCGCGATGGCGCTCTTGTCCTGCTTCCAGAATCCGCACCGCTTGTCCGGCGTAAGCATGCAAAGCCTGCCAGCGTGCCAGGAAAGGGGCGAGTCCGGCCTGATCGAACTGCGGCAGTGCAGTGGCCAGAGCAGCGGCCAGCGTCGCCAGCAAGGCATTGCGGTCTACAGGCTCGCTGGCCAGCGCAGCAATGGCATGGCCGACTGCCTGCTTGACAGACGGGCTCTGATGAATATTGATGCCCACACCAATGACTGCCCACACCGAAGTCTGGGTCCCTTCCTGTTCGCGCACCGCTGCAGTTTCAATCAGAATGCCACCGAGCTTATGCCCCTCTTTCAGTAAATCATTAGGCCACTTCAGGTGAACCGGCCAGCCTTGTGCATTCAGCGTTTCAGCCAGCACCACGCCGACTGCCAGAGGCAGGCCAAGCAGGTGTGTCACAGGTCCGCTAAAGCGCCAGGCCAGCGAAAAACACAAACTGTTTTCAGCCGCGGCCAGCCAGCTGCGGCCGGCACGGCCACGACCGGCAGTCTGCTCTTGCGCAGCCAGCAGCAGGGCTTGCGACAGATCAGCCAGACGCGCACGCAAGTCGGCATTGGTCGAGCCGGTAGTGGCCACCACTTCAAGGGGCAAATCGCAGTCAAGCTTCTTGAGCAGCGTGGCAATTTTGGCCGCATTCAGGGACATATTCAGAGCAGAATTCATGGCCGGTATTGTATCGGCATGGAGCGCGCCCCGGTGACGGCTTGCGCAAACTCCCTTACACTGCCAGCCATGTCAGAGTCTGTTTTAACCCACCCGGCACACAAACCGGCATCGCCGTCCACTGTGGCCAAGGCTTCGGCACTGGCGCGCATCGGGCTATTGTTTTATATGCTGCTGGTGGTGTACGCGAGCTGGTATCCGCTATCAGGCTGGCGTGACAATGGACTCTTGCCCTGGTCGTATCTGTTTGAGCACATGCCGCGCTACTGGACCCGGTTTGACTTCGCTGCCAATGTGCTGGGCTATATTCCTCTGGGCGCGCTGGCGGTGCTGGCGCTGTATCCAATGCTGCGCACACTGCCGGCACTGATCCTGACCCTGGTCTGCGGCCTGCTGCTGACCGTCTTAATGGAAGCAGTGCAGACTTACCTGCCTACCCGTGTGGCAAGTAATCTGGATGTGCTGACCAATACGCTGGGCCTGGCCATTGGTGCAGGGCTGGGCAGCTGGGCCCGCCGCTATGTACTCGAACAGAGTCGTTTGCGCATGTTGCGCGACCATTGGTTTTCGGATCAGGCCAGCCGCGGCCTGATCGTGATCGGCCTGTGGCCGCTGGCGCAAATTTATCCGCAAGCCTATCTGTTCGGCCACGGCCAGGTACTACCCACATTGTCAGCCTGGCTGACGGACTGGCTCGATACGCCCATCGATCTGAGCCAGCTGTTCTGGAGTGAATACAACGTCAGTGTTGAGCAATACTTGCTGGCGGAAGTCATCATTACCGCCTGCTGCATGACCGGCGCCGTGTTAACGCTGCTGTGCCAGATGCGCAGCAACGCACCAAAGATTCGGATGGCTTTGCTGCTGGTGTTGTCGGCGCTGGCCGTCAAGGCTATGGCCAGTGCGATTCTGTTCACGCCGGACAATGCCTTTACCTGGTTTACGCCCAGTGCCGCTGGCGGTTTGCTGATTGGCGCCATCATGCTGGGCGGGCTGTCGTATGCGCCGCCGTTGGCGCAGCGTCATACGGCGATTTTGTCGCTGCTGGTTTGCTTGCTGGTGCTGAATCTGGCGCCGGCGAATCCCTACTTTTTGTCGACCTTGCAGGATTGGGTGCAGGGGAAATTTCTCAACTTCAATGGCGCGGCCCAATTTTTGTCGCTGATCTGGCCATTTTTCGCACTCTGGTTTTTAACCCACCGCACCCACCACGAAGCCTGAAATACACAGCGGTGCAGTGTATGATTCATTGCTTCCTGCTACCAAAAACGGACCGTGTATGAGCGACCAGGCTTATTTCAAGCACCATGTATTTTTCTGCCTCAATGAGCGCAACGATGGTCGCGCCTGCTGCGCCAGCCACGATGCCAAGTCGGCGCAGGAACATGCCAAGCAGCGGCTGAAAAAACTCGACATGAATGGTCAGGGCAAAATCCGCATCAACAAGGCCGGTTGCCTCGACCGTTGCGATCAAGGTCCGGTGCTGGTGATTTATCCGGAGGGTACCTGGTACACCTATGTCGACAAGGAAGACATTGATGAAATCGTTGACCAGCATCTGCTCGGCGGCAAAGTCGTTGAACGCCTGAAAATCTGAGCACAGGGTCGACGCGTATGAATGCTCAGACACAAACCTTCCTCATTGATGGCGCCGCCGGTGCACTGGAATGCAAACTGGATTTGCCTGCAGAAGCTGCGCCACGCGGCATTGCCTTGGTCGCCCATCCGCATCCGCTGTATGGTGGCACGATGGATAACAAGGTTGCGCAAACGCTGGCACGGGCCTTTGTTGCCTTAGGCTACGCCAGCGCGCGCATGAATTTTCGTGGCGTCGGTGCTTCTGCCGGCAGCCATGATGCGGGCAACGGAGAAACCGACGACATGGCTGTGCTGCATGCTCACATGCTGGCCCGCTATCCGGGCTTGCCGGTGGCGCTGGCTGGCTTTTCTTTTGGCACCTTTGTGCAGGCCCAGTTGCAGCAACGCTTAAGCGCACAGGGTCAGGCCGCTGAACGACTGGCCTTGATTGGCTGTGCAGCCGGCAAATGGGCGCTGCCGCCGGTGCCGGCGAACACCATCCTGATTCATGGCGAACAGGACGACACAATCCCACTGACCGATGTATTCGAATGGGCCAGGCCGCAAGACCTGCCGGTGATCGTGATTCCCGGTGCGGACCATTTCTTCCACCGCAAGCTGCATCATATAAAAGCCTTGTTAACCGAACTCTGGCACCGTTGAAAGCGGCAGCGGCGCTATAATCAGGCTCGCGCATTTGCTGCGCATTTTTAACTCATTGCCTCCCACATGAAGAATTTCCTCGCAGTCTGCGCGGCGCTGTTATGCGTCTGGTCCGCTTCGGCACAGTCATTGCCCCCTCCAAGCATTGCCGCGCGTTCCTGGCTGCTGCTCGATACCAATAGCAATCAGATTCTGGGCTCACAAGACCCTGACATGCGCATTGAACCGGCGTCCTTGACCAAGATCATGACCGCCTATCTGGCGTTTTCCGCGATTAAGGAAAAACGCTTGGACCTGAATCAATCCATCACCGTCTCAGTCAATGCATGGAAGGTCGATGGCGACAGCTCGAAGATGTTCATTGAGCCCAGCACACCGGTGCGCGTCAATGATCTGCTATATGGCTTAATCGTGCAGTCGGGAAATGACGCTGCCGTGTCGCTGGCCGAAGCCGTAGCCGGCACCGAAGCCGCCTTTGCCGTGTTGATGAATCGTGAAGCGCAGCGCATGGGCATGAAATCGACGCGCTTTGCCAATCCGCATGGTCTGCCAAGTCCGGACAATTATTCAACCGCACGCGATCTGTCGGTGCTGGCTTCGCGACTGATTGCGGACTTCCCGGACCTGTACAAAATTTATTCGACCAAGAGTTTCACTTACAACAAAATCACCCAGCCCAATCGCAATCGTCTGTTGTGGCTGGACCCAACGGTTGACGGCATGAAAACCGGCCACACACAGGCCGCCGGTTATTGTCTGATTGCGTCGGCCAAGCGGCCTAACGGCACGGGCGAGCGCCGTCTGATTTCGGTCGTGCTGGGCACCGATTCGGATGCCGTGCGGGCGCAGGAAAGCCAGAAGTTGCTGAACTGGGGTTTTCTTAATTTTGATACGGTAAAAATTTATTCGAAAGGCCAGGCCATCCTGACGCCGACGATCTGGAAGGGCTCGCAAAACGACATCAAGCTGGGCTTTAATCGCGATGTGTATGTGACCCTGCCACGGGGCACCACGGCCAAACTCAAACCGGTGATTGAGCGTCCTGATCCGCTGGTGGCACCCATTACCCAGTTCAGCCGGGTCGGCACACTGAAAATGATGGCAGACGGTAAAGTCATCAGCGAACAACCGCTGCAAGCGCTGGAGCAAGTCAATCAGGCCACGATTTTCGGCCGGGTGATCGACTCCGTGCTGCTGCTGGTTCATTAACCGACTTAAATATTTTTGACGATGACCGAGCCTGCTGAAAGCCTGATTGTCTACCCGAGCGACTTTCCGATCAAAATCATGGGGGTCATGCAAGACGCATTTGCGCAAACCATGCAGGAACTGGTCACCACATTCGATCCGGAATTCGATGCCGGCAAAATGGAAATGCGGCCTTCAGCCAAGGGCACTTATTTGTCACTGACGGTGACGGTGCGCGCCACCAGCCGCGAGCAACTCGACAATCTGTACCGTGCGCTGTCTTCGCACCCCATGGTCAAAGTCGTGCTCTGATCTGATGAGTACAAGCAGCCCGACTCAGCCGCCGGCAATACAAATTGTTGGGCGCGGTCTGGAAAACTATGACGTGACCTTCGATGCGATGCGCCGCTTTACCGATGCGCGTACTGCAGATTCACCCGACCAGTTGTGGATTGTCGAACACCCGCCTGTATTTACACTGGGACTGGCTGCCGACCCGGCGCATATCCTGCATGCCCACACAATCCCGGTGGTACAAACCGACCGCGGTGGCGAAGTGACTTATCACGGACCGGGGCAAGTCGTCATTTATCCGCTGTTTGATTTGCGCCGGCAGTCTGGCTCACGCTTGTTGCCGCGTGAGTTCGTCACCCGGATCGAGCAGGCCGTCATCGACACCCTCGCGGCGTATAATCTGCAAGGCATCCGACACGCGGGCGCACCCGGGATTTATCTGGCCGACGGCCCGTGGCAGGGCGCCAAAATTGCAGCACTGGGCTTAAAAATCCGCGGCAGCGGCTGCACTTATCATGGCGTGGCCTTGAATGTGTCCATGGATCTGACGCCTTTTTCGTGGATTAATCCCTGCGGCTATGCCGGTCTGGCCACCGTGGATATGCAAACGCTGGGCGTACAGGTGCCGCTGGCCGAAGTGCAGCAGACGCTGGCCGCAAATTTGACAGAACAACTGAAAGGACAGGCAGCAGCAAAGGGCCCCGTAAGCGCAACGCAGTAGCGCATCGCACCCTGGCCCTGCTGCCATACAACCATGGCTTCCAACGATTCCACAGCACCTGCCTATAATCCGGCCGAGAAGCAAAAAGGCGCCGGCAAAACTTCGCGCATTCCAATCAAAATCATTCCGGCCGAAAGACTGCCCAAGCCGGACTGGATACGCGTCAAAGCCGCGTCACCTTCCACCCGCTTCTACGAGATCAAGGACATCCTGCGCGCTAACAAGCTTGTGACCGTTTGCGAAGAGGCGTCTTGCCCGAACATTGGCGAATGCTTTGGCAAAGGCACCGCCACCTTCATGATCATGGGCGACAAATGCACGCGACGTTGCCCGTTCTGCGATGTCGGCCATGGCCGCCCCGATCCGCTGGATGTCAATGAGCCGGACAATCTTGCCCGTACCATTGCTGCCTTGAAGCTCAGCTACGTCGTCATCACTTCGGTTGACCGCGATGATTTGCGCGATGGTGGCGCTGGCCATTTTGTCGAATGCATACAGAAGGTCAGAGCGCTCTCGCCAGCCACCCGCATCGAAATCCTGACGCCGGATTTCCGCGGCCGCATGGATCGCGCACTGGAAATTTTGCAGGCTGCACCACCGGACGTGATGAATCACAATCTGGAAACCGTGCCGCGCCTCTACAAGGAAGCCCGCCCGGGGTCGGATTACGACTATTCGCTCAATCTACTCAAACGCTTCAAGGCCATGCATCCGGATACGCCAACCAAATCCGGCATCATGGTGGGTCTGGGCGAAACCGATGAAGAAATCCTGCAGGTGATGCGCGACCTGCGTGCGCATGATGTCGACATGCTGACCATTGGCCAGTATTTAATGCCTAGCGGCGAACACTTGCCGGTGCGACGTTATGTGCATCCGGATGTGTTCAAAATGTTTGAAGAAGAAGCCTACAAAATGGGCTTTGCGCATGCGGCGGTCGGCGCCATGGTGCGCAGTTCTTATCATGCAGATCAGCAGGCGCTGGGCGCCGGCGTGGAATGAGGGCCAGAGATTAAGCCGCCAGCGCTTCTTCCAGCAGTTGGTGCAAAGCCGGAAACTCCGGCACACCAACATAGCGCTTCAAAATCATGCCGTTCTTGTCAATCAGGAAGGTGGTCGGCGTCAGCTTCACATCGCCAAAGGCTTTGGCCGCGACGTCGCCCGTATCGAGCGCCACCTTGAACGGCAGTTGCTTGGTCTGCGCATAGTTCTGCACATAGGCCGGCGGGTCATAACTCATTGCTACAGCAACAAATTCCAGACCGCGGTCCTGGTATTTTTTATACGTTTCCACCATTTGCGGCATCTCGGCAATACAAGTGCTGCAACTGGTTGCCCAAAAATTCACCAGCACGACTTTGCCGCGCAATGAGGCCGCCGAAATCTGCTCGCCTGTGATGCTGGTAAAGCTGACCACCGGCGCCGGCTCTTTTTTGAATGCAGACAGCGCAAAAAAGGCCAATATGCCAAGCAAAGCCAACAGGCTCATGCTTTTGATCAGGCTAAGGCCGGTAGGATAACGGGAATGAGAATTAGGCATGGCGTAGGGGCAGCAAACGAAAAGAATGCCGACATTATAGTAAGTTCGCGCCCACACTTACAGCAAAGATCAAAGCCCCCGTCAAACCGGGCCCCTGACCTTTGTGTGTTGAGGCAGTGCGCCCGCTTTTATTTGCTGCTGGAGGGCTTGACGACGTAATCTTTGATTTCGTCTTCATTGATATATTCAAACAGCCGGACAATTTTTGTAATGCCGCTGGAAGAATGACGCACGACTTCCGTCACCATTTTGGATTCGCGCTGGGTGACCCGACCCATCAGATAGACCACGCCACGATCGGTATGCACCTTGAATGCATTCAGATACAAGCCTTTGGTGTCGATAATGGCCGCTTTGACTTTGCCGGTAATGAGCGCATCGTTGGAACGAACGTTCAAACCAGTGACAGGACCGATGACCAGATCATTTTCTATCGACTTGACAGTTCCGACAGTAGCAACCTGCTTCTCGACGGCCGCTTTCATTTGTTCATCTCTGACTTCGCCGGTCAGCAAAACCTGACGATTAAAACTCGTCACCGCCACACGACCAAGGTCACCGGTAATTTTGGAGACGCTTGCTTCGGCCTTGAGCACAATAGCGGCATCATCGGCCTGCGCACCAACCGAGCGACGGTCCGTTGCCGTCATGGCCGTGCCGACGACTGCGCCACCAACCAGAAGCCCGACGCATCCTTGCAGACTGACCGTTACAGCAGCGGATACGGCAAGTAACAACAAAGGCCGGCGCAAGCGCGTCATACTATTTTTTTTCATTCTGCATCCCCTCCAAAAAGTGCGATGTCAATGCCATCGCACAAACAGTGAACCATCAATAAATGCATTTCCTGAATACGTAGTACACGATCATGCGGCACGCACAGATGCACATCGGCGTCGCTGAGCATGCGGGCAATGTCACCGCCGCCTTTACCCGTCAGCGCTACGACACGCATGTCGCGCTCCAGCGCCGCATCAATCGCTGCCAGCACATTGGCTGAATGGCCAGTGGTGCAAAGCGCCAGCAAAATATCGCCAGCCTGACCGAAGGCCTGCACTTGCCGGGCAAAGACCTGGTCAAAGTCCGGCTCGCTGCCAATTGCGCTCAGAATCGAAGCGTCAGTGCTCAAAGCCAGCGCCGGCAAGGCCAGCCGCTCACGCTCGAACGAACCAACCAGTTGCGCTGCAAAATACTGGCAAACTGCGGCTGAACCGCCATTGCCGCAGGCAAGGATACGATTGCCATTGGAAAGCCCGGCAAACATCAGCGCCACGGCTTGTGAAATGGGCTGGGCCAGCGAAGTGGCTGCTTGAGTGTTGAGTTCGGCGCCTTCCTGAAAGTGGCCGAGGATGCGTTGCTTGATCATGTGATGCAGATTATAGGGCTTATGGGGGCGTTTAAAAAAGAAAGGATTTGTAAGCAGTTAAAAGCGTCAGAGACTGAGAATATTCTTTAACCATTGAATGTCTTGTCCATCTATGGCCAGCAGATCGAAACGGCACGCCGGCGGCGATGCATAGGCTTGCAAATAATGTTGCGCAGTGCGCCAAAGCCGGCCCTGCTTTGCTGGGGTGACGCTGGCCGCAGCACCACCAAAATGCTGACTGCTGCGCTGCCGCACTTCGACAAAAACCAGCGTCAGGCGTTCGCGCAGAATCAGATCGATCTCGCCCCAGCGGCAAGCATAATTTTTCTCGATCAGCAGCAAACCCTGATGCTGCAAAAATACCAATGCCTGCGCTTCGCCTGCTGCACCGCGCGAGCGGGCGGTGCTTTGCTTAGATAACGGCGGGCGATTACTCATGACGCGCGGCAGCCGGGCGGCGTTCTGTACAATAAGGCAAAGGCTTGCACGCACCGATTGCAACCACCCTGCATTTTTCCATTTCACCTCCCGATGACCCAGCCTTCGATTTCCTCAGTAACTGCCAGCGTGGCACTGATCGCCGATGAACTGGAGCGACAGCAGTTCCCGTCAGCCGCATTATATGTACTTGCTACCCCGATCGGAAATACCGCCGATATCAGTCTGCGCGCGCTAAAAGTCCTGGGGCTGGTCGATGCGATCGCTTGCGAAGATACGCGCAACACCGCTCAACTGTTGTCGCGCTACGGCCTGTCAAAAAGTTTGTTCGCCGCGCATCAGCATAATGAGCGCGAAGTCACCGAAAAAATCATTCGTCGCCTGCAAAGCGGCGAACGCATAGGCCTGGTATCGGATGCGGGAACACCCGCCATTTCGGATCCGGGTGCACGTATTGTTGACGCAGTGCTGAAAGCTGGTCTGCGCGTCATGCCGATTGCCGGCGCGTCGGCCGCCGTGGCGGCTTTGTCGGCCGCTGGTTTGTTGTCGGACCAGTTTTATTTTGCCGGCTTCTTGCCCGCCAAGGCCAGGCAACGCGAAACGGTACTGGCTGGCCTGGCAGTCTTGCCTGCCACGCTGGTGTTCTATGAAGCGCCGCACCGCATTAATGAAACTGTTGCCGCCTTAACGCTGGCCTATGGTCCTGCGCGTACGATTGTGTTCGCGCGCGAGCTGTCGAAACTGTTTGAACAAATCCATCGTTGTCCGCTGGGCGAAGCCGCCGACTGGCTGGCAGCCGACCCGCATCATCAACGTGGCGAGTTTGTGGTGTTGGTGGAAGGCGCACCCGAAGCCAGCGATGCCGCTTCCGTGGAAGCGCAACGGATTCTTGAAATTCTGCTGGAAGAATGTCCGGTCAGCCAGGCTGCCGCACTGACGGCAAAGATTACCGGGCAAAAGAAAAATGCGCTGTATGAGCTAGCACTGCAACTCGGCCAGAGTGCGGACTGAATTTATTTTTGAACCAGCGAGGTCTTTATCTGGGCAACAGATTGCAACTGTTGCGCGCTCTTGCTGGCTTGTTCACGATTGGCAAAGGGCCCGCTGTGCAGACGATACAGGCCCTGACTTTGTACCAGCATGGGCTTGGGTATATCTTGCGGCCAGTTGCGCATTAACTGCTCCAGCATTGCTTGTGCATTTTGCGTCTGCGCATAGGCGCCCAGCTGCAAATAAAACACGCCGGTTTCTACTGCCACGGCAGCAGGCGTGGCACTGCCATTGATTGCGATGCGCTCGATCGCATCTTGCTGAGCCGTTTGCGTTTGTGCTGGTGCTTGTATTGGCGCTGCTGGCGCTGAAGCCGTTTGCACCGGCGTCACCGCTTGCGAGCGGTTCTCGAGGTTGATGCGGGCGATCTCCTCGGGCAGCAGGCGTTCGACTTCCAATTCGCTGCTGCCGTGATTCAGATAACCGAGCTTCAAGGCAGCGGTGTAAGACAAATCGATAATGCGCTCGGAATGAAACGGGCCGCGGTCATTGATGCGCACAATCACCCGCTTGCCATTTTGCAGATTGGTCACGCGGGCATAAGACGGAATCGGCAGCGTTGCATGCGCCGCAGTCATTTTGTACATGTTGTAAATTTCACCAGAAGCCGTGCGCTGGCCATGAAATTTTTTGCCATACCAGCTACCGACGCCGCGTTGTATGAACGGACGGTTGTCTGTAATCGGCGTATAGGTTTTTTCAAACACGGCATAGGGCTTGCTAGGCCCGCGGGCAAAAGGCTCAACCCTGGGTTCGGCGTCCGGCGTATCCATCAAGCCTTCCGGTATCGTGTCGGCGGGGCCGTCATCTTTGTAATAGCCGCCGCCCCTTGATGTCGATGGCTTCTTTAATTCGGCCTTGGCGACAACGGGCACCTCATTGCGAGCAACATTCGGATTCGGGCTCAGGCTGCTGCAGGCAGTCAGCGCCGACATGAACAGCAGCGCAACTGACAGTCGGACTACGTCATGCTGCCAGCAGCTTGTGGTGTTGGTCATCGGCGTAATCTCTCTTTCTGTATGGCTTAAGTCTGCACCAGCTTGCGGTTACGGTGAATGCTCATCAAGATACCAATACACAAGCTTAATGTCACGAAAGCGGTGCCGCCGTAACTGACGAAGGGCAGCGGCACGCCCACCACCGGCAGGATGCCGCTGACCATGCCCATGTTGACAAACGCATAGGTAAAAATTGACAAGGTTAGCGAGCCGGCAAGCAGACGCGAAAACAGCGTCGGCGCATTGGCTGCAATGATCAGGCCGCGACCGATCAGCAGCAGGTACAAGACCAGCAGCACGCCATTGCCAAGCAAGCCGAATTCTTCGGAAAAAACCGCAAAAATAAAATCGGTGGTGCGCTCGGGGATGAACTCAAGATGCGACTGTGTACCGTTGAGCCAGCCCTTGCCGAACAAGCCGCCGGAACCAATGGCGATAGTTGATTGAATGATGTGAAAACCTTTGCCCAGCGGGTCCGAGGTCGGGTCGAGCAGGGTCATGATGCGATTGCGCTGATAGTCGTGCATCAGCGACCAGACCAGCGGCAAGCTCGCCAGTCCCGTCACGCCCAGACCAATAATCAGCCGCCAGGAAAGGCCGGCGAGAAAAATCACAAAAAATCCGGCGGTGCTGACCAGAATGGCGGTGCCCAGATCGGGCTGGCGCATGATCAGGCCAACCGGCAGCGCCAGCAGCACGCCGGCGACTAAAAAGTCGGTCCAGCGAATCATGCCTTCGCGCTTTTGAAAAAACCAGGCCAGTGTTAACGGCAAGGCCAGTTTCATGATTTCAGAAGGCTGGATGATGAAGCCGATATTGATCCAGCGACGCGCGCCATTTTTAATCAGGCCAAAAGCCGCCACGCCGACCAGCAGTGCCAGCCCCACCATATAAACCGGCACCGCAAAGCGCATCAGTTTTTGCGGCGGGATAGTCGCCACTGCCCACATGACGAATATGCCGGCAAAAATATTGCGCAGATGGCCTTCGAAACGGCCTGGGAAATTCATCGCCGCCGATGACACGGCAAGGCAACCGAGCAGCAAAATCAGCCCCAGAATAATGGTTAGCGAGCGGTCAAAAATGAAGAAGTGCCGCCGCAATATTTCGCGCAAAGGATTGCGTTCGGTGTTGGACATCGAGATCAATTCGGGCTTTCTGTTGCCGCCGGCGTTGGTTGAATGGCTGCAGGTTCAGTCTTGGGCGGCGCGGGCGCACGCTTGACGACGACTGGCGCTGGCTTGACCACGGCCGCCGCCGGCACTGCCTTTATTTCCGGCTTCGTCTCTGGCTTCATCTCTGGCTTGGCCGGCTGCGGTTTGAGTTCTGCCTTGATCTCTGGCTTGACAGGCTGAGACTTAAGCTCTGCCTTCATTTCTGGCCTGATCTCTGGCTTCATATCTGGTTTGACTACCTGCGGCTTAAGCTCGGGCTTGATCTCAGGCTTGGACGGATCAACTTTCACCTGCTCAGGTTTGGCCGGTGCCGGTTCATCCGGCCGCTTGCCCAGCAAATAATAATCCATTGCCTGACGCGCAATCGGCGCTGCAGCTGCAGCGCCAAAGCCAGCGTTCTCGACAATGATGGCCAGCGCAATTTTTGGTTTGTCTGCGGGGGCAAAGGCAATATAGAGCGAGTGGTCACGCAAGCGCTCGCTGATTCTGCTGGCGTCATATTTGACGTTCTTGCTCAGTGCCGCTGCCTGCGCGGTACCAGTTTTACCGCCGGATACGTAAGCCGCATTGGCAAATGAACGGAATGAGGTGCCTTCCTTGGTCACACCCACCATCGCGTTTTTGATGAAGTCGATGTTTTCCTGTTTGAGCGGAATGCGGAAACTCTCTTTGGATACACTCAGTGTGCGGGCGCGCGTGGTGCCGTTCTCGACCATTTTCACCAGATGCGGCTTCATCACGATGCCGTTGTTGCTCAGGTTGGCGACCGCATGTGCAAGCTGCAAAGGGGTAAACGAGTTATAGCCCTGACCAATACCCACCGAGATGGTCTCGCCCGCATACCATTTTTGCTGATCCGGCCGCTTGTAGGCATGGCGCTTCCAATCGGTGGAGGGCAACACGCCGCGTTTCTCGTTGTCGAGATCAATGCCGGTGAGCTGACCAAAGCCGAAGGGCTTCATGAAATCATGGATCGCATCAATCCCCAGATCATTGGCCAGATTGTAGTAGTAGGTATTACAGGACTGGACAATCGATTTGTACATGTCGACCCGGCCATGACCACCTTCTTTATCGTCACGGAATTTGTTATTACCAAACCAAAAATAACCGGGGTCAAAGATCGCCATCTCTGGTGTGCGTTTGCCTAGCTCCAGCGCGGCTAAAGCCATATAAGGCTTGAAAGTGGAACCTGCCGGATAGGTACCAATCAGCGGGCGGTTCAGCAAAGGCCGGTCGAGCGAGGTGTTGAGTTCGTCCCAGCTTTTGCTGTCAATCCCTTCGACGAACAAATTCGGATCGAAAGTGGGCATCGATACATAAGCCAGAATATCGCCGGTCTCGGGTTCAATGGCGACCAACGCTCCGCGACGGTCGCCAAAGGCTTTTTCCACAATTTTCTGCAGCTCGATATCGACGGATAAAATCAGGTTGTTGCCAGGCGTGGGCGCTGTGCGCGACAAGGTACGCACTGCACGGCCGCCAGCCGAGACTTCGATTTCTTCGTAGCCTGTGTCGCCATGCAGGTTTTTCTCGTAACTCTTTTCCAGACCTTCTTTGCCGATGTAATCGGTGCCGCGATAGTTGGCGGCGTTATCACTTTCTTCGATCTGTTCCGATTCCCGTTTATTGACACGGCCAATGTAGCCAATCATGTGCGATGCGGTCTGCCCCAGCGGATACTGGCGAAACAGGCGAGCCTGAATATCGACACCTGGAAAGCGATAACGCTGGGCCGCAAAGCGCGCCACTTCCGCGTCCGACAAACGGGTGCGGATTGGCAGGCTCTCGAACGTTTTGGATTCTTCCATCAGGCGCTTGAAACGCTTGCGGTCTTTGCCCTGAATGTCGACTAACTCGGCTAACTCATCGATCACTGATTCCAGACTGCGATCAATTTTGGACGGGGTGATTTCGAGCGTATAAGCGGAAAAATTGCGGGCGAGGATGACGCCGTTGCGGTCCACGATCAGGCCGCGATTGGGTACCGCAGGCACCACCGAAATGCGGTTGCTTTCGGCACGCTCGGCATATTCGGTGTGACGCACCGCCTGCAACCACAGAAAACGCAGCATCAGCAAACCGAAACAGACAAACACCACCAGACCGGCGACGGACAGACGCAGATGAAATAATTGCAGCTCGCGTTCGGTATCTTTAATTTCGGTCATGTTCGGGGTAAATCAAGCGCGACAGGATGCCGGGGGCCGGCATGATGTGATGTGCTCAGATTGGGCGTGTTTCATCATGATCAATAGCCCGCCGTTGCGGTGCCAGCAGCAACCAGCAAACCACCGGCCAGATCAGGGTTGCCACCACACTTTGGGCAAAATAAAACCAGCCGGGCTGTTTGGCACTGACTGCCAGCTGAATCA
>CANGAW010000028.1 GCA_947451925.1 Burkholderiales bacterium
CTATGCCTGCCGGATGGCAGTTGTCTGGAGTTGATGCCGGCCATTGGCTCGGGTCAAAAAACAAAAATGGTGGTGATTGCGGCGCAGCCCAGTCTTGAAACAGCGATCGACGCTTTGCGCTGCGGCGTTGCAGATTATCTGGTGCCACCTGTCAATCCTGGTCGCCTCAAAAGTTTGCTGAACTGTGCGGTAGTTACGGTTGGCGCGGGAAGCGAGTTGGCGCAAACACGTCGCGCTGCGCCCGCTCTCTTGCTTGGCGCGTCGTCCGCGATGCGCTCACTTATTCACCAGATTGACTGTGTTGCACCGACCGAAGCCAGTGTCTTGTTACTTGGTGAAAGCGGCACTGGCAAAGAATTACTGGCGCAGACCATTCACGCGAAAAGCCTGCGTCATCAGCAGCCGTTTTTGCCAGTCAACTGTGGCGCAATCTCGCCCCAGCTCATCGAGAGTGAAATATTCGGCCATGAGAAAGGCAGCTTTACTGGCGCCGACCGGCAACACAAAGGCTATTTTGAACGCGCTTGCGGTGGCACCTTGTTTCTCGATGAGGTCATCGAAATGCCGATTGAACTGCAAGTGAAGTTACTGCGCGTGCTGGAGACTGGTACGTTTATGCGCATAGGCAGCAATCAGGAATTTCATACGAATGTGCGCATCATTGCTGCGACCAATCGTGATCCGGAGCAGGCAATTGCGGCCGGTAAGTTAAGACTCGATCTTTATCATCGCCTCAATGTTTTCCCGATCAGCATACCGCCCTTGCGCGAACGCGGGCAGGACATAGCCCTATTGGCGCAGCATTTTCTTGATGAATTAAATCAAGCCAATCTGACAGATAAAACTTTATCGCCTGATTCAGGCAGCGTGCTGCGTAGTTATGCCTGGCCCGGCAATGTTCGTGAACTGCGTAATTTTATCCAGCGTGCTTATATCCTCGCGGATGAGGTCATTGATGCCAGCACGTTTGAAATCAGCGTAAGCGAACCTGCTATTGCGCCACTGAGCTTGTCTATACCGGTCGGCAGTTCCCTTGCCGAGGTCGATAAAAAATTAATTTTCGCCACGCTGGCTTTCTGCGACGGCGTAAAAAAACGCACTGCCGATATGTTGGGAATCAGTCTCAAGACACTTTACAACCGGCTTGAAGAATACGGCCCTGATGGGAAAAAACCTGTACCCAGCGAACTGCTTGTGCGACCCGTTCCAGCGATGGCCATGCCGGGCAGTTTTTTGAACTGAGTGGTCCTTGCTATGTTCCGGTGCAAAGACAACCCAGGCACGCTAACTGCTATGAAGATTAATGAGTCCGACGTTATACATGCATTCACTACGATGAATTTTTCAGGAGAAAGCCATGACGATTAAACGAGTGGCCGCACTGCTAATAACACTATTGGTTTTTTTATCCGCTTGCGCAGATTTACAGCAGACCATGCAGGGCAGCGGTACACAACCGCAGTCGATTGCCACGAACGTCAATGGCGTAGGCACCATTGCTTCGGTTGAGCAGGTGCCGCGGGCACAAGGTTTGGGACTAGGCGCGCTGGCTGGCGCTGCAGTCGGTGGTGTGCTGGGTAATCAGGTGGGTGGTGGTCTTGGCAATACGGCTGCGACCGTAGCCGGTGCCGCAGGTGGTGCCTATGTCGGCCATCAAATGGAAAAAAGTCGCAGTGGGTCGGGCAAAATTTACAAAGTCACGATCCATATGGATGACGGTAGCACCCAATCCTTTGCGCAAGAAGCCGAACCAACAGTAAAGGCCGGTGACAGGGTAAGCATCAGTCATGGCGTGTTGTCTCCGTTGTGAGTTCAAGGATTGGATTGATTGATGTGTATTCGAAGGATGCATTGACTTAATTATCTATTCAAACATTCATTTACTTTCAACCGGAGGAACAGTCATGACGCCTATTCATCTTGACCCCGATGCCAGCATTCAGGGCAGTAGTCTCATCGCAAAATCCAGCAGCAAGCGCCAGAGTTTGCTTTCCGTGGTGCGTTGGGGCGCGGTACTTGCTGGCGTGATTGTGGGTGCTTCCATCCAGTTTTCACTGGCCTTGCTGGGTATTGCCAGTGGCTTGTCATTAAGCCACGTTGCTGCCGGTGAGACGCTGGGCACCATGAGCTTGCTGTGGGCCGGCGTCAGCATGCTGTTATCGATTTTTGGCGGCGCTTATGTCGCTGCCCGTATGTCAGGCTTCAAGCGAAAAATCGATGGAATTTTGCATGGCGTGGTGACTTGGGCAGTAGCAAGCCTGCTGATGCTGATACTGGCCAGCGTGGCGGGCAGCTCTTTGTTGAACGTCTTGTCCGGCAGCGTCAGTCTGGGTGTTGGCACCATGGCCCAATCTGATCGCAGTGGCGGGGTGCTCGGTTTGCTCAGTGAGGTGTTGGGCAAATCAGTCAATGTACAAACACTGAAAAATTTACAGGAGCAGATAGCCGCGGGCCACCGTCAGGAAGCCATTGCGGTGATGCGCGATGAGTTGGGTGTATCGGCCGATAGAGCCGCGGCGGTGGTTGATCAGGCGCTGATCTTGTCGGGCTCGCCCGCTCAGGCTTCGCCCGAAGGCAGGCAGGCCGCAGACAATGCGATGCGGCGAGCCAGCATGGTGGCGTGGTTTGGATTTGCAGCCATTGTGCTCTCGCTAGCATTAAGCGCTTTTGGCGGGGCACTCGGCGCGATGGGTGCCAAACGCCTGGTCTGGAGTGAAGAGTCGGGCAGTATTACAGCCATTACGTCACCCTGAAGTATTGATCACACGTTGGCAAAAATGGAAGCGGGCAAGCAAAAGCTGCAAAGCGCAACAGGAAAACGTTTTAGCTGTCTGTTGGCCGGGCAGTCAACGTCAACCGAATTGCTACGGTCTTGCCCGGTGGTGACGGCGACAGGGCAGAGCATAGGACGGGTGCGTTCCGTGCTGGTCGACTGCCGCAATCACCAGTTGCGCTATGTAGTGCTGGCCGCCAGTCAGGGCAAGTCGCCGGTAGTGATCTCCTGGCAAAACTTGTACTTTGATTCGGTGATGGTAAGGCTGGTTTATTACACCTTTAGCTGAGCCTGCCAGTGAAAAAATTACGTACGGTTTTGTACTGTCTGATTACGATGCTGCTGGTTGTATGGGGCCTGCAAAGGTCGGTGCCGCATGTTTCGCACAACAGCACGTATGTGCAGCAGCATGCGCAGGCAAAAAATGCGCATCACCTGCGTAGTGCAATTTACCGCTTCTCATCCAATGCAGTGCCGAGTTGCGCCGTCTATTTTCAATTGACTCAGGGTGGCATGGCTGTGACGGAACTTGCGTCCGGCACTACCCCGCACTGCATGCAAAGTACGATCCAGTTTGATGGTAGTGCTATAGAAGCGCTGCCGATGCTGCTGGTTTAAGTACCGAGACGATTCAGCCAGCGCAGCGCTTTCGATGTCAGCCTGCCAGCCAATTGAAGTCGGGCTTTATGCTGCAGCAGCATGGAGCCTATTGTTGCGATTTTTTGCAGCGGGTTTTTGTAAACCACACCACGTCGAATGCCGGCGGAGATGCCAGACTTTGTGTTCAGACGCATCACAGCCAGGCCAAGCAGGCTTCCAGCGCCGGCAACAATCAGCCAGGGGTGACTGTTCACCCAGCGCAGCGTATGGCTGCGGGGGAAATCCGGATGGGTACGATGAAACGCCAGGGAAGCCTGCTGCCGGCGCGAGATTGGCACATCGGCCAGCATGCGGCGATAGCGCTGGCGACTGGCTTCAATTTGCTCCAGCAAAGCCTGCCGCTCTTGTGCCAAGGATGGTTTCATAAGCTCTCCCGTACCAGGTCCACATCCCGCTTCAGTTCTTCTTTGAGCGACTGCAATGGCGCCACTTTTCCGCTATGGCGACGAGCCAGTCCCAGACCGATACCCGCTGCCGCCATATACAGCGCCACCACTGCCCAGGCGGCAAGGCCGCGGTAGGCACTCTCCCAAAAACTGATGATGACAGCTACGCCAATAAAGAACAGCGCAAACACCGAACATAGCGCTGCGCTCAGATAGCCGAGCAACTGCATGCTGAGTTCTCTTCGCTGCATTTTCAGCTCTATCCGCATCAAGCCCAGATAATCGCTGAGCCGGTCGAGCGCGAGTATGGAAATTTGTTTTGATTTATGCAAAGTTTCAAACATGGCTATTGCCTCAGCGTCGAGGGATTACGCCCACCATGACGCCGAGCAAAATGCCGATAGCTCCGGCAATGGCGACGGATTGCAGTGGTTTCTGGCGCACATAATCGGTGGTCACATCGACGCCTTCATTAAACTGCTTGCTGGCCTGATTGGCCAAACCTTTGGCCGCGAAACGCATGGAAGAAAAACGCGCCATCATGCGGTCGCGCGCTTCGCGCAATTCAGTCTCTGTCAATGTGGCTGCATGCGCCATGAGTGCGTCAAGATCACTTTTCAAATCCACCAGCTCCTCCCGAATCATGGAGGAACCACCATTGGCTCTCCCCGCTTTATGTTCGGCTCTGCTGGCGCCGGATTCTGTATTGGAAAGGTCCATCATTGCGATCTCCTTAATGGGAAAAAAAATCTGCTCACTGTGCTGTACGCTCAGTCTTTGCAAGAGTGATGCCAGCGCCACTGACGACGTAGGTTCTGCTGTTGTGGCATATCGATTGAAATTTTTACAGGTAAGGTCTGACTATTTGCGTCGCCAGTACGCACTGACGCTCCGTGTTCAATGGCTTTGTTGTGCCGCCGGCTTGCGCAGAATTGAGCAGGCATCAGCCTTATTGCCGTAATCTGCATCATGCTAAGATTGCGGCGGAACTGTGGGTTCATGACCTGCAAGCGTTCATCAAAATTTGAACAATAAAGGGAGACAAAATTGAAGATTAAAAACAAAGCCATCGTCTTGACCGTTGCTGCTGCTTGCGGACTTGCTCAGGCAGGCATGGCGGTTGCCCAGGTGTCGAATGACACGATTAAAGTCGGCTTTATTACCGATATGTCCGGCGTCTATGCCGACGTCGACGGACCCGCTGGTATTGAAGCCATCAAGATGGCGATTGCCGACATGGGCGGCAACATCAACGGTAAAAAAATTGAATTCATCTCTGCAGACCATCAGAACAAGGCCGATATTGCCGCCAGCAAGGCGCGTGAGTGGTTTGATCAGCAAGGCGTTGACATGCTGGTGGGCGGCACCAATTCGGCGACCAATCTGGCCATGGCCAAGGTCGCTGCAGAAAAGAAAAAACCCTTCATTGCCATTGGTGCCGGCACGGCCCGCCTGACCAATGAAGAGTGCACGCCTTACACCATCCATTACGCCTATGACACCGTAGCGCTGGCACGCGGCACCAGCGGTTCGCTGGTCAAGCAAGGTTACAAAGACTGGTTCTTCCTGACTGCTGACTATGTGTTTGGCATGTCGCTGGAAAAAGATGCATCCGAAGTCGTCAAGGCCAATGGTGGCCGGGTGCTGGGTTCGGTACGCCATCCATTGGCTGCATCGGATTTCTCTTCTTTCCTGCTGC
The DNA here is from genome assembly GCA_947451925.1 of Burkholderiales bacterium. Lineage (GTDB taxonomy): Bacteria > Pseudomonadota > Gammaproteobacteria > Burkholderiales > Burkholderiaceae_D > Pernthalerella. Next base: position 5,519 of record CANGAW010000028.1, read on the forward strand.
AAGCGCAAAGCTCCAAGGCGCAGGTGCTGGGACTGGCCAATGCCGGTGGCGACACAGTCAACTCGATCAAGGCAGCCAATGAATTCGGCATTAACAAAAAAATGAAGCTGGCCGGCATGCTGATGTTTGTTAATGACATTCACGCGCTGGGCTTGGGTTTAACTCAGGGCATGTACCTGACCGACGGCTGGTACTGGGATTCCAGTGATGAGAACCGCGCATGGGCCAAGAAATTTATGGCCAAGACCAAAAAAGCACCTTCGATGCTGCACGCTGCGGATTATTCGGCGGTGAATTTTTATCTCAATGCCGTCAAAGCTATCGGCACCGATGATGGCGACAAAGTCATGGCCAAGATGAAGTCGACCAAGGTCAATGACTTCTTCGCTAAAAACGGTGTGGTGCGTCCAGATGGCCGCATGGTCCACGACATGTTTTTGATGCAGGTGAAAACACCCGCCGAATCCAAATACGAGTGGGACTACTATAAAGTCGTGCAGACGATTCCGGGTGATCAGGCCTATATGACCAAGGCCGAAACCAAATGCGCACTGTGGAAATAATCAGAGCGTATTGTTAAGAGTATTTAATGGCGCGCATCATAATGCGCGCCATTTTTTTTGAGGAAGTTAAAAAAATAAAATGAAACCTTTTTTAATTTTGCTGCTAGTTTCAGGTCTGGCCGCTGCAGGCAATTTGCCCGAGGGCTTTGCCGGCTTGCCATGGGGTGCGCCGCTTGCGGCTTTGCCTAACGCTCAGCAAATCGCCGGGACTCAGCAATACCAATGCTATCGCACCGGCGACAAGACAAGCGTGATTGCCGGGGCAGACTTGTCGCAGGCACGATTATGTTTCAGCGACGACCGATTTTATTTCGCCCAGATGGAATTTTCCGGTCAGGACAACCAGGACAAATTGCTCGCCTATGGAAAAGCCATGTGGGGCGAGCCGAAGCTGGGCCAGCGTTTTACCGATGCCTATGTCTGGGGAGGCCCGCAAGAGGGCGTCTATATCGAACTGGAATTTAGTAAGAACGATGACCGTGGCACGCTGGCCTATGTCTACTTGCCTATCTACAAGCAAACCCAAGAAGCCGCCAAAGCGCAACGGGCCAAACCCCGTCCCGGTTCAGGCTTTTGATTAGCGCTGTTTTCCTCGCTGATTAGCTGGCAGTAGTCAGCGGGGACAGTATCTGTAGCATCTCAAATCCCTATTAATTTGTTCCTGTGTGGCAATTTTGATATTGCTTTGTGTTCTTGCATAATGGCAACCAAATTTTATTAATTAATCGATTAACGGCTAATAGATCCGTATATCGTAATTGGTATTGCCAAAGTGGACATTCATCTGAAATCGCATGAGCAACAAATCAGGGCGAATAACAAAAAAATTTTGTTGCTCTGGGCGAGCGCTTACGCCCTGGTTTTCGCGCTGCTATGGGGCGGGACCTTATTTAAAATTCATCTAGATCGGGCCAATCTGGTCCGTGCCGCATCAATTGAAGTTGCCGCGCGCGCCAAATCCTATGCAGAACAGGTACTGCAAACGATCAAGCAGATTGATCAGTTGTCCTTAGTGATCAAGTACCAGTGGGAGCGTAAAGCAGACGCACTTGATTTGGATGAGCAATACCGCAAAGGTGTCTATCAGACCGCGATCTATCCGGTTGCCATTAATGCCCAGGGCGTCGCTATTACCGACACCCGGGCACTGCCAAAAGGCACTTATATGGGCGACCTGGAATTTTTCCAGAAAAATAAAAATACGCCTGATGCTGGACTGGTCATCAGTTACCCGACTCAGGGGAGGGGTGGCTTGGCCGGCAAGACGGTAATTCGCTTCAGCCGCCGCTTTGATAAACCGGACGGTACTTTTGATGGCGTCGTGTTGGTGGCAATCGAATCCGGCTACCTCAATGCTTTTCACGCTGCCTCGACTTTGGCACCCGATGATTTTATTTCTGTGCATTTCGTTGACGGGCCTGAGCTAGCCAGCATAACTGGCGGTGACGGCAACAAGACGATGCCGTTTTACCGCCAGAATCCGCGCTTTGCTACAGCTGATGGCCAGAGGGCTGAGCCGGGTCAGCAATTTTTTGACAACACCGCGCGACTGGTAGCCTGGCACAAGCTGTCCGATTACCCGTTGATTGCGATGGCCGCTACGACCACAAAAAACGCCCTCGCACCCTATGCGTCCGTAGAAAAAACCTACTTCAGCATCGCCAGTTCGATGAGCTTTTTACTCTTGCTTTTGTTTGCTTCCGCTGCATTGAGTCAGATGCGTAATGCCGCGCGAAGGCGTTATGAAAATCAGGTTCAGACGACGTTTAGATTAGCCGTTGACGGCGCACGCGAAGCGTTTTACATGATTCAGCCGACCTTTCACGCTGACGGCCGTACGCACCAGTTTTTGATTGAAGATTGTAATGAGCGGGCTGCTGAAATGGCAGGCCTGATGCGCAGTGAACTGATAGGAAAATGCGTGACCGAGTTGGTTCAGGCCGGTGCAGCAGAAAAAATTCGTAATTTTTTCGTCAAGACACTAGCCGAAGATTTTTGGGAAGAAGAATTTTATGTGCCGCATGGATGGACGCATCTGCCGGGCTGGTTTCAGGGCCGTGCAGTAGGTTCCGGTGCGGCTATTGCGGTGACAATTCGCGATGTATCCGAAACCAGACAACAGGCAGAAGCGCTGGAAAAAATGGCCAGCACCGATGCGCTGACAGGTTTGCCGAACCGGCATTGGTTCAATGATTATTTGCCACATGTTCTGGAGCAAGCCAAAGCACAGGGCAAATTCGTTTCCCTGTTTTATATCGACCTCGACAATTTTAAAGATATCAACGACTCGCTAGGCCACAGGGCGGGCGATGAAATGCTGTGCGCAGTGGCGCATTGTTTGCGAACTGCCGTGCGTAAGCAAGATCATGTGAGCCGTTTTGGCGGCGATGAATTTACCGTCATCGTCGAAAATATCGCACAGGATGGCGGCGTCGATAGAATCGCTTTGCAATTGATGGACGCGATCAGCATTCTTAATGCTTCAGAGATCTGGAAAAATTTTTCGATCAAGGCTTCAGTCGGCATCAGTACCTATCCGCAGGATGCGCAAGATGTGGACGGCCTTTTGCAATGCGCCGACATTGCCATGTATGCGGCCAAGGCGGAAGGCAAGAGTCAGTACCGTCACTACGATAAGAAATTTTCACAAAAGATTAAAGAGCGAATCAACATCGAGCAGGCTTTGCAGCAAGCCATTTCGAATGATGAGTTCGTTTTGTATTATCAGCCTCGCGCTTACACCATCAATGGTGAGTTTTGTAGCATGGAGGCGCTGATACGCTGGCAGCATCCCCAACGTGGCCTGATCTCGCCGCTGGAATTTATCCCCATTGCTGAGCGTACGCGTTTGATTATTCCAATCGGTGAACTCATCATCGATAAAGCGTGCAGGCAAATTGCGCAGTGGCGGGCAGCAGGCTTGCCGCTGCGTCAGGTCTCGCTCAATGTCTCGGCCTTGCAATTGAAAGATGACCGGCTGCGCCTGTTTCTGGTTCGCTGCATGCTGCGCCATGAGATTCCTGCTGCACTGATAGCGCTGGAGCTGACCGAGTCCAGCATGGTTGATGAGGACAGCGTGGCGCCTGAAGAATTGCGGCAATTGCGGGCGATGGGTATTGAGTTGCAGATTGACGATTTTGGTACGGGCTATTCGTCGCTTTCGCAATTGCAGCAACTCGATATTGATGTGGTCAAAATTGATCAGTCATTTGTGCGTAAGCTCGGACAGGACCAACAAAGCAATGCGCTATGCGAAGCCATCATTTCGATCGGTCGCACATTGAATATTACGGTTGTGGCCGAAGGTGTCGAGACAGAAGAGCAGCTCAACATCTTGCGGCAGATGGGTTGCAAAGAAGTGCAGGGATATCTGTTGTCGCGTCCTGTTTTACCTGAGAAGATTGCCCAGCTATTGCTTCAAGGGCCGTTTTTTGAGGCGCTTCGACTGGAAGCGCCCTGAATCTTTTTATTCGTTTTAAATCCTCCGTATCCAGTAGTCAGGACCATTTGGCGAAATATTTTCTGTCGTGTATAGGCAAAAATGATGCGTTGCATAGTGCATCAAGCGCATTGATTTGCCGAAAAATTACTCAGATACTTACTCTTCTGTGAAGTGCTGTTGCTTAAGCACGATCACTATCGTCAGTGGGGCAGATTCATTTTGTCGGTCAGGGAAATTTTCTTTTGATTCTGCAAGAGGTAAGAAAATGCGAACTGAAAATCGAACGGCAACGACGTTGCCAGACCTGAACGATATCGCTAGACCGGAAGATAAAACCACAGCGAAGAAGACTGGATTTTTTACAGTTTTATCCGAAAAAATAAAAAATTTTTCAATAACGAAATGCATTGAAAAAATTAAAAATTTTCGATTTGGTGAAGCCAAAGCCAAAACATTCGTCGCCGAAAAACTCCCTCAGGAAACAGCGCTGTTTAGGCCCATGGCGTCACGCGCCGCGTCAGCATCAAATACTTTCATCCCACACGTTTCCACTACTCAGATCCCGGATAGGGAAGCGACCTTTAACATAGAGTTGAACGTAAAATTTGAAGACCTGGATAAACAATCCAACCCCAGCCCTTGGTTATTGAATGTGCCACAGGCTACGGCGCAAGCCACATCAGTAGAATCAAAATCTGTCAATCAAGCGCAGGCAGCCGTTACGTTTTCTGAAGAAGATTTTTCCGCAATGGGAAAAAATTTATCGACAGAATTGAAGAAAAATGCAGACGATATATTAGGTGTCAGGGGTGAGCCAACAGGTCAGAAAAATGTCATTTATATGTTGGCTTACCTTTCCAACGGGGCTCTGACGCAAGGTTCTGAATCAGAACTTGCTCTACCTATCGAGGAGCGCCTGATAGAGCATATGGACAAGCGATGTAAAGAGATGATGGGGGTGAATTTTTCCAAGTCTGCCCAGCTGCGTAACCGTGAAGCGATGAAGGTAATACTGACAGATCATTTATTGAGCAAGTTACCCGAGGCGGTTGCCAATAAATTCAGGGAATGGATGGCTTTACCTGACCGAGCAGAAAGGAATTTGGAAGACTTTCTGGCTGAAGTAAACACATCAAAATTTAATGCGCCAAGCGAGGTATTGGGGGCCAAGCTGGTGAATCAACTGCATGATTTGGTGGACCAAAGCTATAGCGTTGGTATGAACAGCAAGGCGTGCAACTTGCAAAGTATTTTCTATGCAGTAGCCGAACTTTCAAATTTGAGCAAATGGACTGAAATATTTGTCGGCTTTTCCGAGCAAGAACATTCTATTCTGGATCAGTTGAATATTTCTGCGCTCGCAGCATATCGAGGAGTCATGCAAGTTACTTCGGGGCGTCCCCCGAGAGAGCACACTGCCTTAATGCGACAGACGATGGTTTCCCATCTGTTAAAGAAAGTTGCGCCGGAATTTGCCAATAAATTTCGTGAATTAGAACGCAGTAATAATGAAGCTCGGATGAGAAAATTTTTGGCAGTGATGCTGAATCCCAATGCCACAGCAGTTGATTTCAATCGGATCAACATGATCTGACTGATCAAGCCTGCGTTAGGCTTGCACTAGGTCCCGATGTAACTGTACTGGCATGCAGGTCGATAAGCGCCTTGCAAGTGCTACGAAAAATTTTCTTCATCGAAGTCAATAAAACCGATGTCAGCATATTTTGTACAGTTGTAAGCCAGCTGTTGGCGTTGTGATGCAGATCCTGTCGTTAAAGCCGGATTTAATCCATGAAATCACTGCGAACGGCGATAGTCTGATTTTGTATCTGGCAGCGATGTCAAAATCGCTGAATGAATTTTCGATCAGACAAGCATTGCTTTCATGTCTATAGGCGGGGTGCTTTCGGCTTGCGGTCTGTATCGCATAGAGATACAATCAAATGATAAAGAATTTTGCCCACAAGGGGCTGGAAAAATTCTTTAACACTGGCAAGAAGGCAGGGATCAGGCCAGATCATGCTAACAAGCTGCAAAGACAATTGGCTATGCTCAACGTCGCCAAAGAACCGCAAGAGATGGGTTTTCCCGGTTGGCGATTGCACCAACTCTCGGGTCGAATGTCCGGTCATTGGTCAATATGGGTAAGTGGCAACTGGCGTTTGACATTCTGCTTTAGCGGGGAAGATGCCGATATTGTCGACTACCAAGATTATCACTAAAGGATTACAACATGGGTCGAATGCATAGCCCGCCCCATCCCGGCGCGCTGCTTAAAGAGGATGTATTGCCCGAGCTGGGTTTGACGGTAACGGATGCAGCCGTGCAGCTTGGTGTGTCGCGTGTCGCGTTTTCGCGGGTGATTAATGGCCGTGCAGCTATCAGTGCCGATTTGGCGATTCGCCTTGGCCAATGGCTGGGTGGCAGTGCCGAGATCTGGTTGCGGGCTCAGCTTCAATATGATCTCTGGAACGCAGAACAGAAAAACAAAATCAGGGTCAAGCCGGCATTACGGCAAATGAAAACAGCATAAATGGTCTGAAGCAGGGTGCTTGTAATCGTCACAGCGCAGCAGAAAGCAAAAAAGCCCACCTCGAAGAGATGGGCTTTATGCTTGAATACGGTGGGGTGGCTGATGGGGCTCGAACCCACGACAACAGGAATCACAATCCTGGACTCTACCAACTGAGCTACAGCCACCACTGTACTGACAATCTGCTTTGACCGAAACCAAAACAGCTCCGCATTATACAAAGTTCGAGGCTTGCTGGCAAACTAAGCACGCACATTCGGCTAATTAATCAAAATACTCAGCAAAATAGCCGTTCGCAGGCTCTGGGCCCTGCTTTATGCGTCGCTTGTTTTTACCGTGACTTGTCGCACTTCGGGCTGCAGATTCAATAACAGCCTGAATGCGCCAAGCAGAGCCGTGCGACTGCCTGTGGTGAAGGCAGACAGCGTAGCTGTTGCCGGCACGCTGGGTTGATGCGCGAGATTTTCCAGCAGGCGCTGTAACTGCCTGGCTACCGCAGCGCCTGTATCGATCAGCTTAACCGGCTTGCCTTGGCTGGCTGCGACTTGTTCGATCAGGCTTTGCACAAAAGGGTAGTGGGTGCAGCCCAGGACCAGTGTGTCGGCGCCTTGTGCGAGCAGGGGATCCACATAACGGCGGATCAGGCTGGCAGTTTCTGCTGACTGTAATGCGCCTTTTTCAATCTGGTCGGCCAGCCCGGCGCAGGCTTGCGGCAGGAATTGCACCCCGCTTGCGGTGGCGATCTGGGCTTGCAGCGCGATAAATTTTTGGCTGGCCAGTGTGCGCTCTGTTGCCAGTACGCCGACCACGCCGGACTGTGTTTGTGCAGCAGCTGGCTTTAAACCCGGTTCAACACCGACGACGGGCAAATCCGGATAACGCGCCCGCAGCGCAGCGATGGCGGCGGCCGTTGCGGTATTGCAGGCCACGACGATGGCTTTGACCTGATGTTCAAGGAGAAAGGCAGCGATGGCCAGCGCACGCTGCACGATGACGGCTTCGGATTTGTCGCCATAGGGCGCAAAACCCGAGTCGGCAAAATAGATCAGCGACTCGGCGGGAAGCAGCGCATGAATATGCCGCAACACCGACAAGCCGCCGATACCGGAATCAAAAATGCCGATTGGTGCGTCGGCATTATCGGATGTCGCCGAATTAAGCAACGTTGACCGGGATGTTGCCGATGGTGGCGGCAATCCGTTCCTGCCATTCTTTAGGTCCGGTCTGGTGGACCGATGTACCGTTGGCGTCAACGGCCACGGTCACTGGCATGTCGGTGACATCAAATTCGTAAATCGCTTCCATGCCCAGGTCGGCAAAGCCGACCACTTCTGCACTCTTTATGGCTTTGGAAACCAGATAGGCGGCGCCGCCTACGGCCATCAAATACGCAGAGCGATGATTTTTGATCGATTCGATGGCCACCGGGCCGCGTTCGGCCTTGCCTATCATGGCAATGAGGCCGGTTTTTTCCAGCATCATGTCGGTAAATTTGTCCATCCGCGTGGCGGTGGTCGGGCCCGCCGGACCAACGGCTTCATCGCGCACCGGGTCTACCGGGCCGACGTAATAAATGACGCGGTTATTAAAATCTACTGGCAAGCTTTCACCCTTGGCCAGCATTTCCTGAATTCGTTTGTGTGCGGCGTCACGACCGGTGAGCATTTTGCCGTTCAACAGCAAGGTCTGGCCCGGCGCCCAGGAAGCGACTTCTTCGCGTGTCAGCGTGTTGAGGTCTACCCGCTTCGATTTTTCCGTGTCCGGTGCCCAATGCACGGCCGGCCATTCAGACAGCGCAGGTGGCTCGATGTAAGTCGGGCCGGAACCATCGAGCACAAAGTGCGCATGGCGGGTTGCCGCGCAATTCGGAATCATCGCCACTGGTTTGGATGCGGCATGGGTCGCATGCATCATGATTTTCACATCCAGCACCGTGGTCAGGCCGCCCAGACCTTGCGCGCCTATGCCCAATGCATTGACCTTTTGATACAGCTCGATACGCAGTTCTTCGGTTTTGTTTTGCGGTCCACGGGCCAGCAGTTCAGTCATGTCGATGTCTTCCATCAGCGACTGTTTGGCCATCAGCATCGCGCGCTCTGCGGTGCCGCCGATACCGATGCCCAGCATGCCGGGCGGGCACCAGCCGGCACCCATGGTCGGCACCGTTTTCATGACCCAGTCGACCAGGGAATCGGAAGGGTTGAGCATGATGAATTTGGTTTTGTTTTCCGAGCCACCGCCTTTGGCTGCCACTTGCACATCGACGGTATTGCCGGGCACCAGTTCCATGTGCACGACGGCAGGGGTGTTGTCGCGGGTGTTTTTGCGCTCGAACTGCGGATCATCGACGATCGATGCGCGCAGCTTGTTATCTGGATTGTTATAGCCGCGCCGCACGCCTTCATTGATAGCGTCGGTGATCGAGCCGGCAAATCCTTCGAAGCGCACATCCATGCCGATTTTCAAAAAAACATTAACAATGCCGGTGTCTTGACAAATAGGCCGCTTGCCTTCGGCGCACATGCGGGAGTTGGTCAGGATCTGCGCAATGGCGTCTTTTGCAGCAGGGCTTTGCTCTAACTCGTAGGCGCGGGCGAGGCCACGAATGTAATCTACCGGATGGTAATAACTGATGTACTGCAAAGCAGCGGCAATGGATTCGATCAGGTCTTCTTGTTTGATGATGGTCATGGCAGGCTCATTAAAATCGCGTTGAATCAATGGGAATCGGGTTGGCTATGCAGGGTCGCGGTCATGATGCGGTCTGCATAGGCAATGGCCAGTGCGGACAACAGAAACACGATATGAATCGCCGTTTGTGCCACCAGCGTTTTGACTTCATACGCGTTGGCATTAATAAAGGTCTTGAGCAAATGAATGGAAGAGATGCCGATAATGGCTGTACCCAGTTTTACCTTCAGCACCGACGCATTGACATGGGAGAGCCACTCGGGCTGGTCCGGATGCTGTTCGAGGTGCATGCGCGAAACGAAGGTCTCATAACCGCCGACAATCACCATGATCAGCAAATTGGAAATCATCACCACATCAATGAGCCCCAGCACCACCAGCATGATGGTGGTTTCAGTCAGCTTGACCTGTGGCGTCATGCCGGGTACCGCTACGGCATTGAGGATATGGTCGAGCGCGGCAGCGTTGCCGGAAATGGCTCCGATGAGGTCAACGAGTTCAATCCAGAAATGATAAACATACACGCCTTGAGCCAAAATCAGGCCCAAGTAGAGAGGCAATTGCAACCAGCGTGTCATAAAGATAAAACTGGCCAGTGCAGGAATTTTTTTCACTGGCGTGCTGGGGTAATGCTCAATGGTCATGGCAGCTTCTTGAAGTGGACAACATTAATATTTCACCCGGTTATTTTACACGGGCACACCAGCGTTTTAGCCTTGAACAGACCAGAACTTATCAGAAGGCTACTTTGTGTAAGGCTTAAGTAAGAGAAGTGGCCTATCTTCGCTAAAAATTATTCCAACATAGGAGACCACATGTCAGAGATCCAATCACTGATGCAGGAACATCGCATCTTCACGCCACCTGCAGAGTTTCAAAAAAACGCCACCATCTCTGGCATGGAGGCTTATCACGCACTGTGCGCGGAAGCCGAAAAAGATTATGAAGGTTTCTGGGGACGCTTAGCACGCGAAACACTGGACTGGCACAAGCCTTTCAGCACCACGCTCGACGAATCCCAGGCACCGTTTTACAAATGGTTTGAAGACGGCCAGCTTAACGTGTCGGCCAACTGCCTTGACCGTAACCTGACCAACGGTAACGCTGAAAAAACCGCGATCATTTTTGAAGCCGATGGCGGCGAAGTCACCAAGCTGACTTACCGCGAACTGCATGCCAAAGTCTGCAAGCTGGCCAATGGCTTGAAATCACTCGGCGTCAAAAAAGGCGACCGTGTGGTGATCTATATGCCGATGTCGATTGAAGGCGTCGCCGCCATGCAGGCTTGCGCCCGTATCGGCGCGACCCACTCAGTGGTGTTCGGCGGTTTTTCAGCCAAGTCTTTGCAGGAACGCATTATGGATGCCGGTGCTGTGGCCGTCATCACCGCTGACGAACAAGTCCGCGGCGGCAAGCATCTGCCCTTGAAAGCCATTGTCGATGAAGCGCTGGCCTCCGGCGGTTGCGAAGCCGTGAAGTCGGTCATTATTTATCAACGCACCAAGGGCAACATCAACCTCGTTGCCGGCCGCGATATGTGGCTGCATGACTTGATGGCGTCGCAGCAGGATCAATGCGAACCGGAATGGGTCAGCGCCGAGCATCCGCTGTTCATTCTCTACACTTCGGGTTCAACCGGCACACCAAAGGGCGTGCAGCACTCGTCCGGCGGCTTTTTGCTGTGGGCAGCCCTGACGATGAAGTGGACCTTCGACATCAAACCAACGGACGTATTCTGGTGTACCGCCGACATCGGCTGGGTCACAGGCCACAGCTATATCGCCTATGGCCCACTGGCTGTTGGTGCAACACAAATCGTATTTGAAGGCGTGCCGACTTATCCTAACGCCGGTCGTTTCTGGGACATGATTGCACGTCACAAAGCCAGCGTTTTCTACACCGCACCGACGGCCATTCGCTCGCTGATCAAAGCTGCTGACGCCGATGAAAAAATTCATCCGTCACAATATGATTTATCTTCGCTGCGCTTACTGGGTTCAGTCGGCGAGCCGATTAATCCTGAAGCATGGATGTGGTACTACAAAAATATCGGCCGTGAAAACTGCCCTATCGTTGACACCTTCTGGCAAACCGAAACAGGCGGTCACATGATTTCGCCGTTGCCGGGTGCAACACCCATGGTGCCCGGTTCCTGCACCCTGCCACTGCCTGGCATCATGACGGCCATCGTTGATGAAACCGGTCATGATCTGCCAAATGGCCACGGCGGTATTCTGGTAGTCAAGCGTCCATGGCCTTCCATGATCCGCACGATCTGGAATGATCCTGAACGCTTCAAGAAGAGCTATTTCCCGGAAGAGTTCGGCGGCAAGTTGTATCTGGCCGGCGATGGCGCGATTCGCAACAAGGACAATGGCTACTTCACCATTACCGGTCGTATTGACGACGTGCTCAATGTCTCTGGTCACCGCATGGGTACGATGGAAATCGAATCGGCGCTGGTCGCCAATCCGCTGGTGGCCGAAGCCGCTGTGGTGGGCAAGCCCGATGAAACTACGGGTGAATCGATTTGCGCCTTCGTGGTGCTGAAGCGTTCGCGTCCAACCGGCGACGAAGCCAAGCAACTGGCCAAAGAGCTGCGCGACTGGGTAGGCAAGGAAATCGGCCCGATTGCCAAGCCTAAAGAAATCCGCTTTGGTGACAACTTGCCAAAAACACGTTCAGGCAAAATCATGCGTCGCTTGCTGCGCGTGCTGGCCAAGGGCGAAGACATCACACAAGATATCTCCACGCTTGAAAATCCGGCCATTCTGGATCAACTGAAGCAGGCGCAATAAAAACTTGAAAATCGCCGCTTTGCCCTCGGGTAAAGCGGCTTTTTTTTATGTTCCTCCTGTTTGCAGGCCGGACAAGAAGGGAATCATGCCAAAGGTTTGCTATAATCCGCGGCTTGGCAAATTGCATTAGCAAAGTGCCGACACCGGAGAGATGGATGAGTGGTTGAAGTCGCACGCCTGGAAAGCGTGTATAGGTTCATAGCCTATCCGGGGTTCGAATCCCCGTCTCTCCGCCAGAACAAGAAAACGCCTCGCATTTATGCGGGGCGTTTTCACATCAGAGAGAAACGCGCATGCGCGTGTCTGGGATTCGAAGGGTTTGGCTTGCAAGCCAAACCGCGGCCTGCAGGATGTAGGCGAACCCCGTCTCTCCGCCAGAACAAGAAAACGCCTCGCATTTATGCGGGGCGTTTTTACATCAGAGAAGTGCGCATGCGCGCAATGCCGCTCAGTTAAACAAAGACGCTGGATCCCGATTTTCATCGGGATGACGGTAGGGATTGAGGCGCACTTAACACTCCTACCGTCGTCCCGATGAAAATCGGGACCCAGTGTCTTTCATTGCAAACGGAAAAATTTTCTCTTAACTGACTAAGGCTCGCTTGGCGCAATCGGCTCAAGCACCAGCTTGCCTTGTCTGACCGTCACCTTGACCAGCCATTGCGGAATAAACCCGGCTTCTCTGAGCCAGTTGCTCTGAATGCGAATGCAAGATTTTTTGCAGCCGTATCCAGGCCAGAGACCTATGGTCATGAAACGGATGGATGGAAATTTTGAGTGAATGTTTTTGCTTTGATCAGAAAATTCAGATCGTGAAGGTTTCATTTGCGCTCCTTGTGCCTTGATTGATTAACTCACTGTCAAATGAGGGTGGTGGAACTAGACGAGGTTGACAGACCGGGGCACAAGGAACCGGCGAGCCTTGCGGCTCCCTCGCCTAGCCCACCATAGGCAGGATGCGAGAAATGAACAAAGCCGCGAAGCGGCCTTGTCCTCCCTGTGCTTGTATGAGCTGTCAAACTCGTTCATCACGGATGTGATGAAGCAAGCAATCTAGGTCAGGGCACAGGCACCGTCAAGCAAGGCATGACGGAATGGAGACATAAATCAGTAAGAAATTTTACCCTGTTGTGCAGCTGAAAAATCAGGTTTGAGTTGTTTGTATAACGCATGGGGTGGGGGAGTGGAAAACTTTAAAGTAATTGTCTCAAAACCGTACGCTCAACCATTTTTTTGTAGTCGCGAATTTGGAAATTCATGTCGACTGCAATAATTTCTATGTCAGCTGCGAGCGGCTGTTTCGTCCTGATCTGACGGACAGGCCCGTGGTGGTGCTGTCGAATAATGATGGCTGTGTGGTGTCGCGCTCGAATGAAGCCAAGGCATTGGGGATTGCGATGGGGCAGCCGTGGCTCCAATTAAAAGACTTCGCCGAAGAGCATGGCGTGCTGGCGCTGAGTTCGAACTATGCGCTGTATGCCGATCTGTCGAACCGGGTGATGACGATCCTCCACGATTTCTCGCCACGGCAGGAGGTGTACTCGATTGACGAGTGTTTTGTCGATATGACCGGCACCCCTGAACTGTCAGGCAGCTCGTGCAGGAACTTAGCCATTGAGCCAGCCCTCGAGACGCTTTTGGGTGGCCACAGAGCCATAGGTTTGCATCGTTTTTTCTAGCTTTGACGAATCCATTGAGGAGAGACGGCTGCGGGCATGGCTGAGGACTTCGTTCTGGTCTTCTGCAAGTTCGTTGATGTTGTTGAGCAGGTCGACGAACAAAAACTCGGTTGATAATTTTTTAGGGAAGCGTGGCTTGACCTTGAAGTGGAATTCGCGATTGCCCAGCTTGAAGACACCGTGCCGCTTATGGTTGTAGACCACGGTCGAATTGTAGAGCTGTGTTGTACCCGCACCCACAGCGTTATAGGCGGAAGGTGAAAACATCAGGAAGTGCTTATCGCGCAGGAATGCTTCCACCAATTGCTGGTCATCAGGGATTTATAAACAGGTATAAGCAAATCGACTTACAACACAGTGTATTTATGTATATATTTGGTAACGCAAAGGACTGGTTGGGGATTCTGCATTACGGAACAACAATGGTTCGAATCCCCGTCTTTCATTGCCAAGGATTGAGCAATGCAACTCCGCTCACTTCAAAGTCGGATGTGTTACGCGTAACGACTGTCATCCCGTGTACCAGAGCTGTTGCCGCAATCAGCGCATCTCGCTCTGAGCAGCGATCTGGAACATGAAGTCTCGCACATCGCCTTGCCACTGCAGTGTCAACCACCAGAATTTTTCCTTCGAATGCTGGCAGGACTTGATGATCAAGCCAGTTGCGCAAGGCGCTGCCCTGAAGCGCGTCCCTGCGTTCGACTTTTAGTACGCCCATCTCTAATTCAAGCACCGTTATTGCAGAGAGAAACAGATCATTGGCATTGATGCTTGCAGCCCATGCCACTACCTTGGGATCAGCCTTTCCTGATTTTGCTTTCCGAAGTTCGGAAACAATATTGGTGTCGAGAACAAACATCAAGACAAATCTGCCGCACGGTAGAGGGTGCCAGCCTGCTCGGGTTCGAACGCAATCTGAGCGGCTTCTGGCATTGCCAGTAAGTCGATGATGCTGGTATTGGTAGCGGTCAGCTTACGGTAATCATCAATTGACATCAAAACATGCGCAGGGCGGCCACGATCCGTAATGAAAACAGGCCCAGCACTGGCTGCTTTTTTGGCGCCGCTGGTGTCCTGGTTGAATTCCCGGCTGGATAAAGTCGTAATGGTCATTGGCATTCCCTCTTTAATATAATCAGCAATGTAGATACGTTACTACAAGCAGCATGAGTCTTCAAGTGTTCGTCAACCAAACGGGCTGCCATCTAGTCAGGAAAGGTGAATCTCTGTCTTGCCAGTTTTCGGTTGTTGTGGGCTTGCTGTCTGCCTCCGTTAAAGACCATGCATAATTCGAACTCAAAGCGGTTAAATTTTGCAGATTTTTGATCGTCCGGTAATACCCCTATTTTCAAAAAACCTATTGCGTCGTTAAGCAAAAAAGGACATGCGATGAACACAGCACAAACAAACCCAGCCGTTACCCACTCGCGCAGCGTCGAGCAACTGATCGTTGGTCAAGCCACCTCCGATGGTGCCGGTGTCAAACTCACGCGGGTCCTGACGCAAAATCTTCAGCAGCGTCTCGATCCTTTCCTAATGCTCGATGCGTTTGGCAGCGACAATCCTGATGATTACATTGCGGGCTTTCCAGATCATCCGCATCGCGGTTTTGAAACCATCACTTACATGATCGCAGGACGCATGCTGCATCGTGACAGCGCAGGCAATGAGGGTTTGCTGCAAAACGGTGGGGTGCAGTGGATGACAGCCGGCAAAGGCGTCATTCATTCGGAGATACCGCAGCAGGAAGAGGGTGTCATGGAAGGTTTTCAGCTGTGGCTCAATTTGCATAGCAGCGAAAAGATGAACGTGCCGTGGTACCGGGACTTTCAAAACGAGGCCTTGCCAAAATTGGTAACTGCGCAGGGCGTAGCGGTGACCGTGATTGCGGGCGAGAGTCATGGTGTCAAAGGTGCGGTCACGCGCGACATCACCCAGGCGCTCTACTTGGATTTACATATGCCGGCAGGCTCGCGCTTTGAGCAGCTGCTGGCTGCAGATCACAATGCTTTTCTTTACGTGTATCGGGGCGAAGTCTCCGTGGCAGGCAAAGTCATCGCACCTCAAAGGATGGCGATTCTGACAAACAGGGGTGAGGCTGATGGTGTGGTGATTGAAGCCGGAACAGATGCCAGAGTTTTGCTGATTTCCGGCCGGCCTCTGAAAGAGCCGATCGCGCAGTACGGCCCGTTCGTGATGAACACGAAAGAGGAAATTTATCAGGCCATGAGTGATTTTCGTGATGGGACTTTGGGTGAGTCTTCTTGAGAAATGACAATTGATTGCCTCTTCAGTAATGGGCGCGTCATAAATTTTTTGTAGTGTTCTTAATTGATTCCTCCTGTTTAGAAAATTTTAAGAATGCGCAGACAATTTGACCAAAGCCTTATCCAAACCCGGATCTATTTGCTGATTGCCCGTGTTTGTCTGTCGGCCTTGGTCTTGACGTTCACACTAGACCGCGCCTGCGCTGAGGGCGTAGTCAGCGAGCAGACGACTGCCAAGTATCAGACCACCTATAACTGGCAATGGCATCCGTCGTTTTCCGGCGGACCGTCCAGTTCGGTCAAGAGCTTGTCCACCAATTCCGAACGGATGTATACCTTCTCGGCGACTGCCCATCTCGGTATGCGCTTATGGGAAGGTGCCGAGGCGTATGTCAATCCTGAAATTGCTTCAGGCCTGCCATTTTCCGGTGATGTGGTGGGACTTGGTTCATTTACCAACGGCGAAATTACGCGTTCAGCAGGCACCGACCCCAAGCCCTATTTGCAGCGACTTTTCCTGCGTCAAACCTGGAATAACGGTGGTGGGTCTGAGCGGGTCGAAGCCGATTTCAATCAGATTGCAGGTCAGGTGGATAAAAATCGTTTTGTGCTCACTGTCGGGAATTTTTCCACTCTGGATGTGTTCGATCGCAACGCCTACGCAAAAGATCCGCGAACCCAGTTCATGAACTGGGGTAGCTGGACTTATGCGGCCTATGACTATGCTGCTGACGCAAGGGGTTTTGGCTGGGGTTTTGCTGGCGAGTGGTATCAGAATGACTGGGTGTTTCGCTTTGGAAGAATGACTGCGCCACGCGTGCCCAATGGTCTGGCGCTTGATCCGGCACTCAATCGTCAATATGGGGACCAGGTCGAAATTGAAAAGGCTTATTCGCTGGGTGCGCTTCCCGGCAAGCTGCGGGTATTAGGCTGGCGCAATCGTGGTGTGCTGGCCAGTTTCGATGAGGCGACGGCTTATTTGTTGTCGCACCCGGGTGCCAATCCACAAACGATTCTGAATGTCCGTCAGAACGAAAAAATCAAATATGGGCTGGGCATCAATGTCGAGCAGGCTTTGTCTGAAGAACTCGGGATGTTTTTGCGCGTGATGAAGGCAGATGGCAAGACAGAGACGCAGGGATTTACCGAAGTGGATCAATCTTTGGCAACGGGCTTGTTGTTAAAGGGCGCGCTCTGGGGACGCGCCAATGACAGTGCTGGTTTGGCCCTGCTGATGAATGGGCTTTCACCTGAACGACGTCGTTATCTTGCCGCCGGTGGTCTGTCCTTTTTTATTGGCGACGGTAGTCTTAAGTACCGGCCGGAGACAATTATTGAGAGTTTCTATAGCTGGGGTTTGATCAAAAATGTCTGGCTGACCGGCGGCTATCAACATATACAAAACCCGGCCTACAATGCCCAGCGTGGCCCAGTTGATGTGCTGGCTGTGCGGTTTCATGCCGAGTACTAGCGGGCCAATTTCTCTCCTGCTGCGATAATGTGGTTTTTTTCAAGGTGCCTTGATGGAAATCCACAATCTGGGTGAAGCGCAAATTATTGTGTTGCGTTTGTCGCTGGCCTTATTGGTTGGCACCGTGCTTGGCCTCAATCGCTGGCTGCATCACAAGGCGGCCGGAATTCGTACGCACTCGCTGGTTGCCATCGGCTCGGCGGTCGCGATTTTGATGGTCTCCAACGGTGACGGAGTGGAAGAGCTGGCCGCACGCAGCCGTGTTCTGCAGGGGCTGGTTGCCGGTATCGGTTTTCTCGGCGCAGGGGTGATCCTGCATGACGCCACGTCGCAAAAAATTCATGGTTTGACGACGGCTGCCAGCATCTGGGCCTGTGCCTTGTTGGGCGCAGTGTTTGGTGCCGGTCAATACTTAATCGGCATCATGGCGCTGGCTGCGATACTGCTGGTGTTGCTGGTTGGCGGTCGGCTGGAGCGTTCAACCAAAACGCTATTAGGCGTCAAGCGTGAGTCGGAAGTGCCGGCCGACGACAGTGAAACTTAAGCTGAAGATCGTTTTTTAAAGGAGAAATTTTTTGCCAAAATTTGCTGCCAATCTGACGATGATGTTTACCGAGCATGAATTTTTGCAGCGTTTTGCCGCCGCAGAAAAAGCGGGTTTCAAAGCCGTCGAATTTTTGTTCCCCTATGATTTTGACGCGGTCGATATTGCT
Source organism: Burkholderiales bacterium (assembly GCA_947451925.1). Lineage (GTDB taxonomy): Bacteria > Pseudomonadota > Gammaproteobacteria > Burkholderiales > Burkholderiaceae_D > Pernthalerella. The sequence continues at coordinate 23,676 of CANGAW010000028.1, forward strand.
GACTGCTTGCGTCATCATCAGCTGGAAAATGTCTTGTTCAATTTGCCGCCGGGTGACTGGGCCGCGGGTGAACGGGGCATTGCTGCGTTGCCCGGGCGCGAGGCAGAATTTGCGCAAGGTGTCGATCGTGCGCTGGAGTACGCGCTGATATTGGGCACTAAGCGCCTGCACATGATGGCTGGCATTGCACCGGCAGACGTCTCACCTGCGCTTCTTGAAAAAACCTATCTGCACAATCTGCAATACGCTGCTAAAAAGTTAAGTCAGCATGGCATTACGCTGTTGATTGAACCTATCAATACCCGTGACATGCCCGGCTATTTTCTTAATTTGCAGGCGCAGGCCCATCGTTTGCGTGAGCAATGTGGCGAGCCGAATGTACAAGTCCAGATGGATTTTTATCACGTGCAAATTGCCGAGGGTGATTTGGCCAGCAAGCTAAAAAAATATATACACGCAGTTGGCCATGTACAGATCGCTGGCGTACCAGGCCGTAACGAGCCCGACGATGGTGAAATCAACTATCCCTATCTGTTTCGCTTGCTCGATGAGCTTGGCTACGTTGGCTGGGTCGGTTGCGAATACCGTCCTCGCGGAATTACCGAACACGGGCTTGCCTGGTTACACGCAGCCCAATCATCAATTTAAGGACACAAGCACATGACAACACAGGCAATGAAACTGGGTTTTATCGGACTGGGCATTATGGGTACGCCAATGGCGCAGCATTTGCTCAAGGCCGGCCACAGCTTGTTTACGCATACCCGCAGCAAAACACCGGCAAGCCTGGTTGAAGCCGGTGCCACCGTCTGCGCCAGTGCCAGCGAAGTGGCCAGCGCTGCCGACGTTATTTTTCTGATGCTGCCCGACACGCCCGATGTCGAGTTGGTTTTATTTGGCGCCAATGGTGTGGCCGCTGGCCTGAGCAAAGGCAAGCTGGTGGTGGACATGAGTTCCATCTCGCCGATTGCAACCAAAGAATTCGCGATCCGCATCAATGCGCTGGCTTGTGACTATGTCGATGCACCCGTCTCCGGTGGCGAAGTCGGCGCAAAAAATGCCACGCTGTCTATTATGGTCGGCGCAACGGACGCCGGTTTCGAGCGGGTCAGGCCCTTGCTTGAACTGATGGGCAAGAACATCACCCTGGTCGGCGCCAACGGCGACGGCCAGACGGCGAAAGTGGCCAACCAGATTATCGTTGCCCTCAATATCGAAGCGGTGGCGGAAGCTCTGCTGTTTGCAGCGCGTGCCGGTGCCGATCCGGCCAAGGTGCGGCAAGCCCTGATGGGCGGTTTCGCTTCATCCAAAATCCTTGAAGTGCATGGTGAGCGCATGATCAAGCGCACCTTTGATCCGGGATTCAAAATCGAACTGCATCAGAAAGATCTGAATCTGGCCCTGTCCAGTGCGCGCACACTGGGGGTGTCTTTGCCTAACACGGCCAGCACGCAACAACTATTCAGCTCCTGTGTCGCGCATGGCGGCAAGGGCTGGGATCATTCGGCGCTGGTTCGTGCGCTGGAAATGATGGCCAATTTTGAGGTGCAATAAGGGTCAATTTTTTTGCTAGGCAGAGTGAGTTTTTATTTTGAGAAAAAAGACACTGGATCCCGGCCTGCGCCGGGATCCAGTGTCTTTCTGCTATCAAGAAAATGTAGCAGCGCATTTCCCCCCTGAGCTTGACTCATGTAATGCGGGTGGGTGACGATATACTGAGTGTTGTTGTCTAATTTATTTTTAAAAAGCTAACGATTACCATGGCAGACCCCGCAGCACCGATCAACGATCCCGTTCCGCAAGCGAACGAAGCCATTCCTGCGCTGCCGGTTGATGTAGAGGTGGAAGAGCCGAAAGCCAAGATCATCTTTAAAAAGGTGGTCGAAGAGGGGCATGCGGGTGCGCATGGCGGCGCCTGGAAGATTGCGCTGGCCGATATGATGACGGCGATGATGGCCTTCTTTTTGCTGATGTGGTTGCTGGGCGCAACGCCCGAAGATCAGCGCAAAGGGGTGGCCGAGTATTTTCAGCCCTCTGAAGAAAAAGTCTCTAGCAAAGGCGAAACAGCAGGATCGAACGGCATGTTTGGCGGTACTTCCGTGATTGATCCGGAAACCATGCCTGCTCCCCCGACCCAGACCGCGCTGATGGAAACCATCACGCCGCGCTCCGAAGCCGGGCCTGATGTCGATCAGGGCGCATCCAAACTCGATAAGGCTTACGACATCAAGGATCTGAAAAATCTGACTGAAGAACAAAAACGCCTGATTGCGGCCGAGTCTGAAAAAGAAAAACTCAATAAGCTGGAAAAAGAAGTAACAGAACGTCTGGCGCAAAACTCACAGCTGAGTGACTTGAAAAGTCAGGTGAATTTCGTGCGCGAAAAAGAAGGCTTGCGCATCGAAATCATTGATAAGGCCAATTTTTCCATGTTCGGCAGTGGCACCGCACAAATGCAGGGCCGGGCGCAGGCGCTGATTCGGGAAGTGTCCAAATCAGTGGCCAACATGCCCAACAAACTGGCCATCAAAGGTCACACGGACAGCGTACCCTTCACCGATGGCAGCGACCGCAGCAACTGGGAGCTGTCGATTGAACGGGCCGAGGCAACCCGCCGCAGCATGGAGCAAGGTGGCATGCAGTCTTCACGCTTTGCCCGCATTGAAGGCGTGGCCGACACGGCGCCGTTTAATGCCGGTGATCCTTCCGACCCGCGCAATCGCCGTATCAGTATTACGGTGCTCTACAACGATCCGGTCTGAGCTTCTCGCCCGGTGGCCGGAAAGAGTTTTGCCATCACCAGAAAAATGCCGGCGCCTGCCACTAGCGTGATGGCGGCCAGATTCAGCGCCCAGACAAATCCCTGTGCATGGTTGGCCGCACGCGACAACAGCATGGCCGCAACAGGCGGTCCTGCAATCTGACACACACCAAAGGCTGCCGAGAGTAAGCCGATGATGCTGGAGGCCGATTGCGGATGCAGGCGTCGTCCCAGCTGCATGACGAAAAAAGTAATCGCCGTAAATGGCAATCCCACCAGCACACTACCGAGCGCAAACCCGATTAGCGTGGGCATCCAGTTACTCAACGCGACCCCAAGCGCTTGTATCAGGTAGCAGGCAATCAGCAGGTAACGCTGGTCCAGCCGTGCCGGTATGCGTGAAGCGATCAGTGCGCCACAGGCTACACCCACGCCAAGGATGGGCCAGAACAAATCCGGCCAGACTGAGCCCGGCAAAGCAATGCGCGCAATCACCGGCAGGAAGGTGGCGGTGATGATGTAGCCAAAGCCGGCCAGACCATAGGCGATCGTTAAGCCGGTTTTTTCAATCAAATTACCCTTAGCTGATGCAGACTGGGTGTGCTTGCTGTTGGCAGCTTGCGCATCAGCGCCGGTAAAAACCGGCCAGACAATCAGCGTCATTAATGCTGCCAGCGCTGCGAAGGCCAGCCAGCCGTCGCGGGCGGGCAAGCCTAAGATGACCAGGAGGCTGGCTAACAGTCCGCTGGTGGTGATGCCGATGCCGGGGCCGGCGTAGATGACGCCGCCGGCATTCGCCGCTTCCAGACGTGCCAGTTGCGACAGGCACCAGCTGGAAGTAAAGACGAAGGCAAAGGCGGTGACGATCCCGGCCAGAAAGCGCAGCCACGGCCAGGCGGCTGGCCAGTCCAGTGCCATCAATGCTGTGAGCAGGCAAGTCGCTACCAGACCGCTGCGCACCATGCGCGTACTGACTAAAGGGGGCAAGTGCCAGCGTCGCCAGATTTGCGGCTGCAAGGTGCACAAGACGGCGCCCAGCAAATAGCCCAGATAGTTGGCGCTGGCCAGCCAGCTTGCCTGTGCCAGATCGATTTGCTGTTCGTGCAGCATCATCGGCATTAACGGTGTAAAGGCAAAGCGGCCAATGCCCATGGCAACAGCCAGCGACAGCATGCCGGCCACGGCAATCAACAATGGACGTTGTGTGGCGGGCAGGGTGCTTGGTTTTTTTATGGACGCCATTTTTTTCATCAGAAGCAGGGAGCAGGGAAGACGCCAGCGCATCGGTGCGAATGGTGCTGATTGTATGCGTAAACAATGCCTTGCTTTTGCTCAGGTGTTTTGTAAGGCAGGGACTGCTTTTCAACTCACAGAGTTTGCGCACTCACAACGGCGTGCGGACCTATCGTGCATAAGATTTTGCAGTGGACTGTCGTGTTGATATGAGTCGCATCAGGGGGGCGAGATGGAACAGCTGCTGCAGGCGCATCAGAAGCCGGAACTGGCAACGCGCCAGACTATTTATCACTATCCACCGGACGCCGGAAATAACGAGCATTACCCCAGGCCCGATGATGCAGCGGCATTCAAAGCCTGGTTCGAGCAGCAGGGCTATATCGTGATCCGTCGGGCCGTGCCGCAGGCATTGTGCAGCGCAGGTGTGCAAGCGTTCCGTCGTGAAGTTTTACCGGATCGCCTGGGGTTTTTCGAGCGGCATGCGTCGGGAAAATATGAACGCCATGTGCTGACCGAGTCAGGCTTTATGAAATACCCGATCATGAACTTGCAGGATCTGCCGGAAAAGAAATATGCCGGCTTCAGAAGGTCAGGGCTGGATCTGCTGACGCAAGCTGGCATACAGCGCGCAATCGGTGTCTTATTCGGCGAGCCGGGGCGCGTTGTGCATACGATGTATTTTGATGGCAATCAGACTACCTGGGCCCACCGCGACGGCCACTACATTGATTCGCAGCAGTCCGGAAAAATGATCGGCGTCTGGGTGGCAGCGGAAGATATTCATCCGGCAGCAGGGCGATTTTTTATTGTGCCGCGCAGTCATAGAATGCCGGTGCCGGGTGAAGAGGGCGATCCGAACAGCACGGCCTATAAGGCACGGATGGCTGACTTTGTTTGCAATGGCCCCTTGCACTGTGTCGCCCCCGTCTTGCAATGCGGCGATGTGCTGCTCTGGAGTGCATTGACCATTCATGGCAGCTTGCCGACGACCGATATGGCTTTTTCGCGGCGCTCGTTTACGGCGCACTATGTGCCAAGGTCACATCAGTTTCAGTGGAATGTGCGCGCTCAGGCTTCAAGGCGGCAAATGTTCGTCAATGGTTTGCAGGTCGTTCAGCATCGTGATGACGACACCTTGTTCAAGCGTCTGCGCAATGCAATCCGGTCGGACATGCCCAGAGTGTATGGCTTGGCGCAGGCGTTAAAAAACCGGCGTGCGCCGACTTAAAACGCCCCGCCGTTTTTGCGTTTGCAGTGGCCGGCAACAATTTCCAGTTTTTTGCCGTTTTTCAGATCCAGCCACTGATGAAATGCGCCGTTCCTGCGGTCCAGCGAAAAGTGCTCACCAAGGATGCTCAAGTCAAAGCGGCTGAACATGGCCGAGCGACTGACTTCCAGTAATGCGTTACTGACCTTCAGAGTGCCTTTGCGATTGGCCGACATCGCAAATTCCCCCATATACCAGCCGGTATTGCTTTCAAAATCAATTCCTGCTGGCAGCGTTAGTTTATTGATTTCAAAGGGCTGGTCGAGGCCGTTTACTGGTCTTGATGCTGTCACTTCGCAAATCAATTCCAGCGTGCCGGTGTTGCGATAGCCCTGTTGTGCTGCGCTGTTTGCAAACGGTAAATTAATCAGGCCGGTGAATTGCGCCAGTGCGATGAGGAGCACGGCGAAGGCTGAGACGGCAGCAATGACGATCGGTTTTTTCATGGATATTTTTTTAACTTTGATTCAGGTAACGCGGCGTGCTGTTGCTAGCGCTGATGCCCCGATCATAACCCCGAGTGTTTGTATTGGCGAATAAGAAATTTATTATCCGGTTTATGATGCCATGAATTGTTTAACAAACATTTCCCCCAATCGATTTCAGAGTCGTCTACTCATGAGCCTGCTGCCCGTTGTTAATCCATACATCGTTGCCGATACCCCTGAACAGGCGCGGCGTAGGCTCAGAGCCATTCTGGTTGGCTCCGCCGGCAACCTGATCGAATGGTACGACGTGTATGCCTATGCCGCCTTTGCGCTGTATTTTGCCCCCTCATTTTTTCCGGCCAATGACCCGGTTGCACAACAGTTATCGGCGGCGATTGTCTTTGCAGCTGCCTTCGTGATTCGCCCTTTGGGTGGTGTGCTGTTTGGCTGGGTCGCCGACCGCTATGGCCGTCGCCGCTCGTTATTGTTTTCTGTCTTGCTGATGTGCTTTGGTTCGCTGTTGATTGCCATCAGCCCGACTTATGCGCAAGTTGGGGTGTGGGCGACCGGGATATTAATTCTGGCCCGGCTGTTGCAGGGCATCAGTCAGGGTGGGGAATACGGTGCCAGTGCCACGTATCTGGCCGAGATGGCCCATCCGGCACGTCGCGGTTTTTACTCTGGCGTCTGGTACACGACCTTAATTGGTGGCCAGTTGCTGGCGGTGCTGGTGCTGCTGGTTTTGCAAAAATGGGTGCTGTCGCCGGTAGACCTGAAGGCCTGGGGCTGGCGCATACCGTTTGCCATTGGTGCATTGCTGTCTGTTTATGCCTTATGGATGCGGCGCGACATGCATGAAACCGCGCATTACACCGAAGCCGCGCAAAGTGCTGCACCGGTCAGTTCGATCCGGCATCTGCTGCGGCACTGGCGCGCCTGCCTGCTGGTGGTAGGTATTACCATCGGTGGCACCAGTGCGTTTTATACCTACACCACCTACATGCAGAAATTTTTAAAGTTGTCGGTTGGGCTCGATGACACGCAGGTCACCATGGTGGTGCTGGGCTATTTGCTGGTGGCTTTGATTTTGCAACCGCTGTACGGCGCCTTGTCCGACCGGATCGGCCGCAAAGCGATGCTGATCTGGTTTGGTGTCATGGGCGTGCTGTTTACTTACCCGCTGCTGTCGACTTTGTCACAGACCAAAAATCCCTGGCTGGCCTTTGCCCTGATCTGCGCAGCATGGCTGATTGTCTCCGGCTACACCTCGATTACCGGCATTATCAAAGCCGAATTATTTCCCACCTCGATTCGTGCTCTCGGTGTCGGCGTGCCTTATGCACTGACGGTGTCGCTCTTTGGCGGCACCGTTGATTCGGTGGCGCTCAGCTTCAAGCTGGCCGGCCACGAGAGCTGGTTTTACTGGTACGCCACTGCCTGTATTTTTATTTCATTGCTGGTCTATCTGACGATGCGTGACACCCTTAGGCATTCGCGCATGGAGCAGCACCATTGAGTCAGGCCAGACATAATGCACGCAGTTACTGGGTGCAGTAACCATGCAATATTTCGGCGGCCAGCAGCACAAAGGGCTTCTTGTTGCCTTTATCTTGCAAGCGGATTTCAAGAAACTGACTTTGCACGCGTCCTGATGATCTGGTAGACAGTGCCTTATAGGATTGCTGCGCCGAGCCGGCATCAATGACATTGATCTTCCAGTTGGTGTTGTCGACGAAACGTCCGGCCATCATGCCTTTTTCGCGCTGTACGATAAATTCGGCGCCAACGGCGGTTTCATAATAATTTTTCTTGCCGGCGAGTGCTTCCAGGTTGCCGTTGCCAGTAATTTCGGAGACGCCCGTTATCGTGCAATACAGGTCGGCTTCGGCAAATACGGGGGCTGTGTGGGATGCCAGAATGACGAACAATAAAGCGAAATAGTTACGCATGACGGATTCCATTCAATAGTTACAAAAATTGCCAGATAATGCGTGCATGATAATCGTTTTATTGTGAAAGCTCATCGGTAAGTCTGATCTGACGCGGGCTGCGCAATGGAAATCGAGTTGAAATTATTGATCGGTGCAAAGCATGTGCGCGCATTGCGTGCGCATCCTTTGTTGAAGCGCTATGCCGTCGCACCGCCGCATCAGTTGAACATGACGGATACCTATTTTGATACGACTGATCTGCTGCTGCACTCTTTGCAGGCAGGGTTGCGGGTACGGTGTATTGATCAGCATTTTGTGCAGACATTCAAATCAGGCGGCAGCGTTGCCGGCGGTCTGCATCAGCGTGAAGAATGGGAATCTCCGGTGCCGACTGCCACGCCGGATTTGTCCATCTTGCAGCATCAGGCCGGGCGCAAAACATGGTGGGGCAGGCAATTACATGCGATTGCCCGCAAAGAAAAACTGCTGCCTGTGTTTCAGTCCAAAGTGAAGCGCACGGTATGGATGCTGCGCCTTGCTGCGGGTGAAGAAATTGAGTGTGTGCTGGATCTTGGCCAGCTTGGCAATGGTACGCATACAACCACTATTCGTGAAATAGAACTCGAACTGAAATCGGGCAAGCCCGATCAGCTGTTTGATCTGGCGCTGGCACTGGCTGCCGATATTCCTTTGCAAATTGGTGGGCTCAGCAAGGCTGAACGCGGCTATGCACTTTGCGCGCCGTCAACGCCTGCTGCCGTGACGGCCAAGCGTTTGGACTTGAACGTGCAGATGCCGCTGCAGGCGGTTTTTCAACAGATAACAGCCAATTGTCTTGAACAAGTTCAAATCAATGCTGCGGTACTTGCAGCGATCGCCGAGCAGGAAAGTTTGCATCAGATGCGGGTGGGCTTGCGCCGGCTCAAGTCAGCCCTGAGTGTATTCGAAGCCGTGTATGCGGTACCCGACGATTTGCAAACGGAAATGGATTGGCTTGCCGCGCAACTGGGTATGGCAAGAGACTGGGATGTATTGGCTTACGCCACCTTGCCGATGGTGATGAAGAAGCTGCCTGCCGCTGGGTTTTTAGGCGGGATTGCCGACGTCATTGAAGCGCAGGCAGAGTCTCTTCGCCATACACTTTCGGTGCTGATTGAATCGCCTCGCTATACACGATTGATGTTATATTTTTCGCGCTGGCAGCTGGCATTTCCCGATCAGCTTCAGCAAGCTGTGAAGACCCAGCCGGGAAGCAAATTTTCGCCCGAAATTTATTCCCGGCGCATGCTAAAAAAATATCACCATCGCCTGCAGGTTCGCGGCGCACGACTTGCCGGTAAAGATCCTGATCCGCGCGCAGCGCATCGTTTGCGTATAGCGAGCAAGAAGATGCGTTATGCCACGGAGTTTTTTCTACCGTTTTATTCAACCAAAAAGCTTAGTCATGAATTGCCGCGTCTGCTGCGTTTGCAAGATCAGCTCGGCTTGCACAATGATCTGGTCGTCGCTGCAAAATTATTGGATACATTGCGGCAAACTCACGCCAGCTTCTGCGGCAGCATCGATTTTTTGCAAGGATTTTTGGCCGCTTGCGCCAGCGACAGAGAAAAAAAGATGCGCAAACAATGGAAAAATTTCAAGCCCATGAAATTCTTTTTGTAGCCGGCAGTCCGACACACATCAGCTTCACCAGCGTAATCTGGTCGCAGATCGCCTGAATCTGATTCAATATGCCGGAGGATTATCTTGCTGCTGCCAGCGGAAAACGACAAGCATTCGACGTTGGTACGGATCTATCCTGACCCCGGACAGAGACTCAGGCACTTAAGGCAAATGCAGCTTATTGCTGAGGAACTGCAACGTCCTGTTCTGGAGATTGTGCCCTTGTACGAGGGCATACTTGAGAGTCTGATCGCCGACGCCAAGGTGACAGAATTTTTGCCTATTCTGGTCGCGAAAAAAGTCCGCGCCAGCTGCCGCGCTTCGTAATAAAGCCAAAGGCAGTCAGGGCGTCATGGATCACAACGCCCCTTGAAACAATCCTGAATCAGGATTGGCTGGCTTAATAATTTCCGATCGTAATTTTGCCTGTTGCCAGTGTCTCGGCAACAGTGCTTGCGTCGGCCTGCATTTTTACCGCTGCCACGTTAAGCGTGTAGGTATTGCCGCGACCGCCCGAGCAAGGCGGCAGGTAGGCGCCGCCTGTGCCGCTCCAGCCCGTGCCGCGATGTTTGATGTGAGCGACAACGCCTGCTGGCAGATTGTCGGTTTCACCGGGCACAGAGACCAGTTGCGCGGTGGCCGACTGGTTGTGAGCGTAACGCAGAACACCATGTCCGCCTTTGTCCATCGGTGCATAAGTTTCGTCATTGAAGCTCACAATCAGCGCATCCGCACCGGCTGGGATAGCTTCAATTAGCAGTGCGGGTGAGGCCGCATTGGTGCTGCCGAATTTTTTGCACACCTGATCGGCCGGTACTTTTTTACCATTCCATGCGGCGTCGCTCAAGCGCACAGTCAGTGTCTCTTCGGCACAGGCAGCAGTAACAAAACACAGGCTGGCTAATAGGGCGAAACGGGATGCGATCATGATCTTCTTTCGTAAAAAATATTATTGTGGTTTGTAGAGACTATTTAAAAATGCGATGGCGGCAATTGCTGCCTGTTGCTCCGGGTTTTGCAAACAATACTGGTCTACTGCGGCGATTGCCGGATCAAGAGAAGCAAGCCGGGCGTATTGATCATCAGCTGTTTTGACACGGGTTAAATAAGCCATGTTCATGGGTGCCAGCAGCGCATTGAGCCAGACCAGCCGGGGTTGTGCTTCCATCTTGATCCACTCATCGCAACGCGGGTCACCGAATAAATTCTGCGCATTTGCCGACAGGCTGCATGCCAGATAAATGAATATAACAGCGATGATTTTCATAGAAAGCCTGCACGTTATCAGTAAAGAAAAAAATATTAATCACGGGCAGTTTACATGAGCTAGTCATGATCCTTGGCTCTGTGTTGGTCGTGTCAATTTTGCAAGGAAAAGCGAACGCTATGAAAGTGGGTGGCATGACCATGCGACAATAGACAGGTGATGTTTGTGTCATTTAATTTTATTGGTCGCGACTATGCCTAATCCTGAATATATTCTTACCCTTTCCTGCCTCGATCAGCGCGGCATCGTGCAACGTGTGTCGGGGTTTTTAGCCGAGCATGGCTGCAACATCTCCGACTCGGCGCAGTTTGGTGATGCACAGTCGAATTTGTTTTTCATGCGCGTGCATTTTGTGCTGGAAGATCAAACCGTTGCCGATGGTTTGCTGCGCGAGCGTTTTGCAGCATTGGCCCAAACCATGCAGATGAACTGGCAGCTCAATGACGCCAAGCGCAAGCCGCGCGTGATGCTGATGGTGTCAAAAATTGGCCATTGCCTCAATGATTTGCTGTTCCGCTATCGCAGTGGTCTTTTGCCTGTTGAGATCGTCGCCATCGTCTCTAACCATACCGATTTTTACCAACTCGCTGCCAGCTACAACATCCCTTTCCACCATTTGCCGCTGGCCGCAGGTGCCGGTGCAGCTGCCAAAGAAGCGCAGGAACAGCGGGTGATGGATATCGTTGCAAACAATGCGGTTGATCTGGTGGTGCTGGCGCGTTACATGCAAATTTTGTCGCCCGCAATGTGCGAAGCCTTACGTGGCAGAGCGATCAATATTCATCATTCTTTCCTGCCTAGCTTCAAGGGCGCCAAGCCGTATTATCAGGCGCATGAACGGGGTGTGAAGCTGATTGGTGCAACCGCGCACTTTGTCACTGGTGATCTGGATGAAGGCCCCATCATCGAGCAGGATGTGGAGCGGGTAGACCACGCAATGACCCCAGAGACACTGACTGCCATCGGGCGTGATGTGGAATGCGTGGTGTTAGCGCGTGCGGTGAAGTGGTTTGTTGAGCATCGCATTTTGCTCAACGGTCACAAGACCATCGTCTTCAAATAAGTCAGCCCAAAACGCGTTTGAGCCAAGGGCCGATATCGTCGATCTCTTCTGCGCAAACCGAATGCGGCATCAGGTATTCATGCCATTCGATTGCGTAGCCGAGTGCTTTGAGCACGTCACGCGAGTTTTCGGCGCGGTCTATGGTGACGACGCCGTCACCGCGGCCGTGGGCCATGAAGATAGGGGTCTCGGCATTGGCCAGGCTGCGCTCGGCCGCAACGGTAGTGTGAATCGGCAGGTAACCTGAGAGGCAGAGCAGGCCGGCGAGTTTTTGCGGGTAGCGCAAACCGGTTTGCAATGTCATTGCACAGCCTTGGGAAAAACCGGCCAGCACGATTTTGTCGGTCGGGATGCCGCGTGCAATTTCGCGGGCAATCAATTGTTCGATTTGCTGCTGCGATTTGCGCAGGCCCGCTGAATCTTCCCGTCGCACCAGCTCCGGTGTAAAGATGTCATACCATGCCCGCATCACATAGCCGCCATTGACTGTCACCGGTATGGCGTCGGCATGCGGAAAGACGAAGCGGATAGCTGGGCATCCGGCCAGATCGAGTTCGCGCACGATAGGCACAAAATCATTGCCGTCTGCGCCCAGACCATGCAGCCATATGACAGCCGCTGTAGGATTTTCAGCGCTGGTGATTTCGATGGTTTCCAGAATAGCAGGGGCATTCATAGGATTTTTCTCGGCAGAGGGTAAGTGCAAGCTTCAGTTGGTCGGGCGGATCGCCGATTTTGGCCGGAAGGCTTTACAGACGCCTTCGTACGTTTCGATGTAAGGGCCGCCGATCAGGTCTACGCAATAAGGCACGGCCGCAAAGATGCCCGAGACGATAGATTTGCCGGATTCATCCTTCAATCCTTCAAGTGTTTCGCGTATGGATTTGGGTTGCCCTGGCAAGTTCATGATCAATGCCGCGTGTTCAGCGTTTTCGCGGATCACCGCAACCTGACGCGAGAGAATGGCTGTCGGCACGAATTTCAGGCTGATCTGGCGCATTTGTTCACCAAAGCCCGGCATCTCTCTGCTGCCGACAGCCAGCGTTGCCTCTGGCGTGACGTCACGACGCGCAGGCCCGGTGCCGCCAGTGGTCAGCACCAGATCGCATTCGAAGACATCCACCAACTCGATCAAGGTTTTTTCGATCAGCGCGCGCTCGTCTGGAATCAGGCGGGTTTCCATCTGCCACGGACTAGCCAGTGCTTGCGAAAACCAGTCCTTTAAAGCGGGTACACCCTGATCTTCATAGACGCCGCTGGACGCTCGGTCTGAAATCGATACCAGACCAATGCGCAGTTCGTCGGGATGTTCTCTATTCTTCTTCATCGGATTCTGGCTCTGCCTCATTGTCCGTCTGCGCACTGGCTTTGGACCCGGCATGCAGGGATTTCAACAGTTGATAGATTTCGCGATAGGCTTTTGGCGGCTTGTTTTCGGCCTGTTCTTTACGCGCATTGCGAATCAGCGTGCGCAGATGCTGCACATCGACTTGCGGGTAACGCGCCAGCAGTGCCGTCAGTGCTTCGTCGTTGGCAAGCAGTTTGTCACGCTGACGTTCCAGCGCATGCAGCGCAGCGGTTTCAGATTTGGACAAGCCTTTCCAGCTATCCATGGTGGTCTGAATGATCGCCAGTTCGTCTGCGTCAAGCGTGCGCATCTTTTTGCCGACATACTGTAGCTGGCGACGCCGGCCTTCATGGTCGCTGATCTGCTGGCAGATCAGAATCGCCTCGCGCACGTCTTCCGGCATCGGGATACGCTTGACACGATCGCGTGCCTCGGCGACCAGTTCGGCGCCAAGTTTTTGCAAGGCGGTCATTTCGCGCTTGAGCTGGGATTTTGATGGGCGGTCGTATTCTTGTTCGAATTCAGTCGATTGGAATCCGACAGCACCGCGGTTTGCGTTAGGCATGGTGGGCAGCCTTCTGTCATTCATTAAACGGCTGCTATCATAACCGCTTTGACCTTTAACCGAAAAATCACGCCCATGAAAAAAGCCATTTTTACCCATAGTCAGGACGAATTGAAGCAGATTGCACGGGATGTTTTGCGATTTGCACAAGATAAAGGGGCTTCCGATGCGGTGGTCGAGATCAGCGAAGGCGATGGCTTGTCTGTCACAGTGCGCAAAGGCCAGGTCGAAACCATTGAGCAAAATAAAGACAAAGGCATAGGCGTGACCGTGTTTTTGGGTAAAGAAAAGGCTATACGTCGCGGCAATGCCAGCACTTCGGATTTTTCAACGCGTTCATTAAAAGACACGGTGGAAGCCGCTTACAACATCGCCCGCTTTACGGCCGCCGATGATTGTGCGGGTTTGCCAGAAGAAGACCTGCTGGAAAAAAATCCGCAGGACCTGGCGCTGTGCTACCCGTGGCTCTTGTCGGCTGAAGAAGCGGTTGAGATCGCAGTGCGGGCCGAGAACGCGGCGTTTGCAGTAGACAAGCGTATTACCAACAGCGAAGGCGCAAACGTGCATGCGCAGCAGTCACATTTTGTGATGGCCAATTCGCGTGGCTTCATCGGTGGTTATCCTTATTCTCGCCATTCGATTGCAGCCTCACCGATTGCCGGCAAGGGTGCCAATATGCAGCGCGATGACTGGTACTCATCCGAGCGTAATGCCCGCAAGCTGGCCAAACCAGAAGCGATTGGTCGTTATGCTGCCGAGCGTGCGCTTTCACGTCTGAATGCGCGCAGGCTCGACACCCGCAAGTGTGCGGTGTTGTTCGAAGCGCCGCTGGCTGCCGGCTTGCTTGGCGCCTTTGTGCAGGCAGTTTCGGGCGGTGCCTTGTACCGCAAGTCAACGTTTTTGCTTGATTCGCTGGGCACGTCGGTGTTTGCGCCAGACATTCAGATTGTCGAGGAACCGCATCTTGTTGGCGGCGTCGGCTCGGCCCCCTTTGATGAAGAAGGCGTACGTACACAACAGCGTGACGTCGTCAAAGACGGCGTGGTGCAGGGTTATTTTCTGTCGACTTATTCAGCCCGCAAGCTGGGCATGAAAACCACGGGTAACGCGGGTGGTTCGCATAACCTGCGCATTAGTTCTTCACTGACCCGGCCGGGAGATAATTTCAAAGCGATGCTGAAGAAACTCGATACCGGTTTGCTGGTAACCGAGTTGATGGGGCAGGGCGTCAATTATGTGACTGGCGACTACTCGCGCGGTGCTTCCGGCTATTGGGTCGAACGTGGTGTGATTCAGTATCCGGTTGAAGAAATTACCATCGCCAGCAATATGAAAAACATGCTCAGAGATATTGTGGCCATTGGTAGCGATACCCTGATTCGTGGCACAAAA
>CANGAW010000029.1 GCA_947451925.1 Burkholderiales bacterium
GCACACCGGAAGGCGAAGCCGACATCGCCGGCGTTAAGGCCATCAACGCGCGTCGTGCCAGACCAAACAACAAAGCAGTGGCCAGCAAGGCGCCGGCCAGAGCGCCAAGTTGCATACCATAAGCAGCAAAGGCAGCTGGCATCAGCCAGCTGGCAGCCATGGCACCGGTGGCCGCGCCACCAGACACACCCAGCACATAAGGATCAGCCAGCGGATTGCGCAACAACAGCTGCATCAGCGCGCCAGCCAGTGCCAGCAGACCGCCTACAGCGAAGGCAGACAGCGAACGTGGCAGGCGCAGTTGCCACAGGATGTCGTCAGATGGCGTAGGGAAAAAACAGCCGGTGCCACCGCATAACACTGCGCTGCCAATCGCTGTCAAGGCGAAGACGGTCAGCAAAGCGAGAATGAATGGGGCACGGGCTGAGGGGATCATAGGGATAGCGCGATCAGTGTGTCCAGTTCAGGCCGACAAAGACAGCACGCGGCGGCTGATTAAATCCATAAGCGGTCTGGTAACGGGTATCAAACAGATTCGCCACTCTGCCTTGAACCGACCATTGCTTGTCCAGCATATAGCGGCTGCTGATATTTGCCAGCCAGTAGTCTGACAAGATGTCGGTGTCATCATTGCGCTGCCCTGTGTAGGACATATCAAAGCCATATTGCAAAGGTCCGAGCGACTTGTAAGCTGCCAAAGAGCCCAGCACTTTGGCCCGGCGTCGCAAGGTTTCATTGGTATCCAGATCAATGGGGTCTTGCAAGGTCAGACTGGCACGCACACTCCAGGCATCCCATTTGTGCGTGGCACTGAATTCGAGACCCTGGTTCTGCGTACGGGTCAGGTTTTCAAATTTTCCGCAAGGGTCAGTAATCGCAGAGCATGGCTCGCCAAAAACAAAGGTCAATTGATCTTTGGTACGAATCCTGAACAAGGACATCCGCATGACGCTGTTTCCGTTTGCATACTGAATACCTGATTCGATCGAATTGGAGTGTTCAGGCTTTAAATCAGGATTTCCACCGAAGCCGTACAGATAACCGAGCGATGGTGCAGTAAAGCCTGTCGAGACATTGGCGAGCAATTTGACATGGGCATCCAGCGCGAAGCCATAGCCCAGAAAACCGGTATCGGCTCCGCCAACGCTTTCGGTATGGTCATGGCGCAGATTAGCCTGAAACTGGTGCCTGCCCAGAGTGCCTTGCAACCCGCCAAAAACACTGTCGGCTGCGCGCTTGAGATCATATAAACCGCCAGAGCCATCGTCAGCAACGAAGGACTGCCATTGATGGTTAGCGCCTGCGGTAGCCACCCAGTCCGGATTAATTTTTAATTCATTATTCCATTCTGCTGTGCGGGTCTTGCTGAGGTAATTATCTTTAAAGGGTGACTCGGTGTTGTACTGATTGGCATTGCGGTCGCTCATTTCAGACAACTTGAGGCGCGATATCCAGCCCTCAGATAGTTTGTCGTTGCTGAACAAGGAATACGAACTCAGATTGGTCTTGCCGTAATGAGTATCCACTGCAGTGCCAAACGGACTATCAAAATCAAACCGCGCCGCCGAGTGTGAAAATTGAACACCCGCTTCGTGGCCCTTGCTCCAGCTTTTCGCCAGCAGACCACTGACCGTATCATTCGTGTAGCGATCTTTGTCCGGATTTGCATCCGGCTTTTGACTCGTATTAATTGCTGAAAATCCGCCGGCGGCAATATGCGCGGCAGATAACTGGTAACGTAATCCTTCGTCGCTGCCACCAATGCCGAAGGCGATTTTTTGATCGCCATTAGATCCCAGTTCAGTCGACACACTGGCCTGCTGCCCTGCGCCATAACCGGCCTTGCTAAAGAGCTGAATCACGCCGCCAATAGCACCCGAGCCATAAATACTGGACACGTTGCCGCGCACAATTTCAATATGATCAATCTGGTCCAGCATGATGTGCTCGAAACTGACCGTTCCGGTGCCATCTGTTTTCGTGATGGGCACACCGTCGAGCAAGACCAGCGTCTGACGGGTTTCAGCGCCGCGCATGAACAAGCCACCAGACGCGCCGAGGCCACCGTTTTGCGTCAACTGCAAGCCGGCCTCATTTCTGAGCAGCGCAGGCAGATCTCGGGCCTGGCTACTGCGTATGTCTTCGGCACTGATGACGGTGGTATGCGCAATAGTATCAACCTGTAATTGCGAGACGCGGGAAGCAGTGACAACAACAGCTGGCAGAGCATGGGCTTCGTCGGATTGGGCGTGCACCAGACTGACTGTGTTGGCGAGAAAAGCAAACAGGCAGGCCTGTGCCTTCGGACCAGGAAAGCGAATAAAGAGAATTTTCATTGAACACTAAAGTAAACGCGTTCCGCCAGCTTCCCCGCAGGCAGAACAAATCAGGAGTGCAAATTGAGCGCAGTGAAGGCATCGAAGATTTGACGACATCGACCCCGATTCGTCACTCCCACCTGTTCTGGCCGGTATCCGGGCTCGCAAGACTATCCGCTTTGCCTTCCCATGCTTTTGCACAGTGGCTTGTTGAAGCGGACTGCATGGCCAAAACCATGCGCTTGTTTACCGTTGCGGGGGCAGCACACGTTGACGAGGTCTGAATTTCACACATCAGAACGCGCCTTGTGTTTCCCGTTTAACTGCGCGCCGAGAACGACACGCGAGCACCAAAACAGGTCGAGTGTAGTCGATGGCCTCTGGCAACGTCAATCGAAAGCCTGCTGACCATGCTCTTGCAGCGAACAGCATGCGTCTTTGCTGTTGGCTGCAAACCCACTACACTGAAGCCCCACTCAGTAAAATAAAAAAACAGTCCCACCATGCGCACAAGCGAAAATATCGACAGCCCTGCGGCACAATTAAAAACCGCCTATTACAGCAAGCAGTACAACGCACGGGCTTCGATTCCGGATCATCCGCATATTTTTGCGCGCTGGCAGAGGGATTCGGCTCTGGTGCGTCGCACGCAAGCCGGTTTGCTGGACCTGCCCTTTGGCCAGGCTAGCGGTGAGCGGCTGGATTTTTATCCAGCCAGTAAAGCAGGTGCGCCGCTCCTGGTGTTCATTCATGGCGGCTGGTGGCGCTCGCTCGATAAATCAGATTTTACTTTTGTGGTGCCGGGCTATCGCCGTGCAGGTTTTAATGTCGCCCTCACCAATTACACGCTGGCTCCGGAAGCCAGCATGGAAGAGATCACGCGTCAGCAGTTGCGTGCGCTGGCATGGTTGTATCGCCATGCTGACGACTACGAATTTGATCGCACCAAAATCGTTATCGCCGGCCATTCGGCAGGCGCCCATCTGGCCGCCATGATGATGGCTGCACAATGGCCGCAATGGGAGCCGGACTTGCCGCCTGATCTGATCAAGGGCGGTGTGTTGATGTCGGGCCTCTATGATCTGGATCCGGTGCGCTATGCCGCATTTGTCAATGGCGACTTGAAACTGACGTCTGAGCGCGTGGACCAGCTTTCACCTGCGCGCATGCCAATGCCGCATACAGCGCCTTTCATTACTGCGGTAGGCGACCTCGAGTCGGATGAGTTCAAGCGCCAGAACAAGCTGATTGCGCAGCAATGGCAGGCCGCGCATGTCGGTGATATCGCACTCAAGGGCATTCACCATCTGTCGATTTGCGATACCTTTGCCGACCCAACTCATCCACTATTTAAGGCGAGCTGCGATTTGATCGGCTCGGTTTAAGACTGTTGATGATGTTTGCGTTGCTGATTCAAAAATTCTGTCGCCAGTAAAATTTCACGCAGCAGAAAAACAAAGCTCATCGTTAATGCAACCATTGCCAGCACAAACAAGCCGGCAATGGCGCTACCCAAACGCAGGTTCAGTGCATCGCCGACAAACAAGGCCGCCACCACCACACAAATCAATAAAGCGCAGGTGGTCGACAAGGTGATCGCCCGATTGATTCGTTGAGCCCGGCGAAACAACACGTCAAGCTCGGCCAATAATTTTTCGTCCGGCTCTGTAACGCCTGCGGCTTCCATTTTTTCTTCCAGCATACGCGAGCGATCAATAATTCGCGCCAGGCGGTTAGTCAGCACCAGCATATTGGTGCCCACCCCTGTCAATAAAAATACGGGCGCAATCGAGAGCTGAATAATGTGCCCTATCTCTCCCATTCTGATTTCCATTTTTTATCCCTGTCTGCCCGCTGTTCATGCTGAATTGACTGCTGACTTTTAAAGCAGATTGATCAAACCTGATCTGCAAATTCATTCTTTCATGCCAACCATCTTGATTTCCATCAAGAAATCAATTGGCTTTCCAAGCACGAAGTTTAACAAGTCGCCATTTTTTTGATTTTAATCATCTATAAAAATTTGCGGAAAACTGTTACATTTAACTTAACTGTTGTCTTTTTGTTACTAAAGAGAAATGGGCCTGGTTAAACCAACCAAAAACAATATGCATCGCAAAAGGAGTCTTGACATGAACGTATACAGCGCTTGTTTCATTAAACCAAGCCATATCAGGAACAGGGCCGCATGACCCGCATTGTGATTGCAGATGATCACACCATCATGCGAGAAGGTCTGAAAAAAATTCTGCTTGATGCCGATATCGAAGTCGTCGGTGAAGCAATGAATGGATTGCAAACGATTGCATGGGTGAGAAAAGGGGGCTTTGATCTGCTGCTGATGGATTTGTCGATGCCAGGGCGCAGTGGAGCCGACCTGATCCGCCAGATCAAGGATGAAGCACCGAAACTACCGATACTGGTGCTGACCATGCACGAAGAAGAGCAATACGCGGTACGTGCAATCCGGGCCGGTGCCTTGGGTTATCTGACCAAGGAAAGCGCCAGCACGCAACTGCTGACAGCGATACGCAAAGTGGCATCGGGGCGGCCTTTTATCAGCATCGAAGTGGCCGAACAACTGGCGCTGGATGCGATGCCGGCCAATCAGGAACTACCGCACCGGTTTTTGTCAGACCGTGAACTGGAAGTCTTCACCTTGCTAGTCAGTGGCAAGTCGGTAACAGGCATCGCAGAAATTTTGCATCTGTCAGTCAAAACAGTCAGCACGCACAAAACACGCATTTTGCAAAAAATGGGGACGGCTTCTCTGGCGGAATTAGTGCAATACGCAGTCGCCCACTCACTGATTACCCCGTTCCGAACCTGAGCCAGCACAAACTGAAAATGATCAAAGAACCGAACGCATCAATGACTTCAGAATCTTCCTAAATAATTTGCGCTGTCCCTACTTGCCGATTCAGAGCAACCCGATAGTCAATCAGAACATGAGTCGAGATACTAGCCATTCACAATTTGAAGGTGACAAGCAGAAAACGAAATAATTTTACCGATGTGAATTAAGCAGCAGATGTACAGATCAATGTACGTCTGTTCCAGCACAGACAACAAGGAGATGACCATGACATCGACACACATGACCGAGACAAAACCAGAATTAAATCATTCAAGTCTGCACGCGTTGGCCGCCGATACCGGCTGGCAGCGGCAAGGAAAACTCTGGTCTGACTTGAAAGAGTTGTGCGACCTGCTGCGGGTTCAGGTTGTCACATCGGTCAGTGACGAAGAATTTTTATTTCAGCATGTTCAATTCAAGACCGGGCAACGCATTCATACCATCGGCCAGGCTTTCGATACGCTCTACATTGTCCATTCGGGTTTTCTGAAAACCGTACTCATCGATGAATTTGGCAACGAGCAGGTACTTAGTTTTCCGATGAAGGGCGATTTATTTGGCGTTGATGGCATTCATACCCGCCGCTATGCTTCGGAAGCCGTGGCTTTGTCGAATTGCGATCTGATCCTGTTGCCGTTCAAAAAATTTACCGCACTTGGCCGCACCCACGTCGAGCTGGAGCATGCAATGTATAGCGTGATGAGCCGCGAACTGGTTCGTGAACAGGCTATGGTCAGCATGCTGGGTGCCTTGTCGGCTGAAGCAAGGGTGGCACGTTTTCTGGTTTCGCTGTCCGAGCGTTTCGCCGACATGGGTTACTCGAGCAAATTATTCAATCTGCGCATGACCCGTCATGAAATCGGCAGCTATCTGGGTCTGACGCTGGAAACCGTCAGCCGGACACTGTCGGCATTTAATGAAATTGGATTGATTACGGTTGACCAGCGCTCTATTGGCATACGAGACATTGAGGCATTGCGCACGCTGCGTCGCCTGCCACCATCGAGTTCGCGTTCCAAACAAGCAGGCAAAAAACTACGCGAAGCTGCCGCCGTACAAGCAGCGAGCCGGGAATCCAAAACGGAGTTCGATCAGGTAGTAGCGATTTGATTCAGCATCGCAGTGGTGCAAATTTGAAGCGCATGTAATTTACGTCATAAATTACCCGGAAATAAACCGGGTAATTTTTTGTCTGTACAAATTTTTGAACCACTGAAGTCCTTATTTTTTTCTATGTACGCTGCTGTGTTTTTTATGGGTATGTTCTGATTCTTCAATTTCAATTTCACGGGCGGCATGTGCTGCATGCGAAGCAGCCTCACCGCTTGCATTGGCGACGTTGTCCATTGTGCTGCGTGCAGCAAGCATATTGCGATTGGCTAAGCTGGAAGCTTGCCGAAATGCCGACTCCCACACAGCCATCATGCTGGTCACCGGATTGAACATATTCCCATCCGCTCCCCGGGTGACAGTCTGCGCCTGTGTGGCGTTAGTCACTTGCGATGACGCCGCCTCATTCAGACGCTCCATATAATACTGAAGCGACCTGGAAAATTCAGCCTGCATTTCTACAAAGGCCGACATGATTTGCTGCTGGCATTGCATATTATGTTCGGGCCGCTGCACCAGCGTCGATTTCAGGTCTTCTAATCGCGTTGAGTCTTGCAGGTTGGTGACAGCACGGGCTAATTTAAAATGATCATCGACCACATGATGTGTCGCATCTAGTACCGCACGATCAATTTTTTCAGTACCTGAAAATAAAACATGGGCCAGTTCCATCGATGCGTCGAGTTGATGCTGGACCATACTGACGACAGGATTATTTTGCTGCATTTTCGGCATGGTCTGGCTCCTGAAAAAGTGTGAGGAAATACGCGACAAGCCCGAAAACTAACAGGCACATTCAAGCTAGTCTGTCATCCGTTAACCAGTCAGCATTGATCAAACGCAAACACCGTCGCTCGCCCCCACTTTTTTTTCAGGGACGACAATGAAGAACTGTCTTCCGCTGCACGAGTCTATCTTTTGTGCAGGACAGACCCGCTTAATCATGCAAGCCAAATTTCATCTCAGTTACGCCAGCGACCTGCATCGCTTGCTCGAAACGCTGCTTTATATTGAAGCCGGCAAGGATTTATTTGGCTGGTACGGTCTTCTGAGGAATCAGGGACTCGACGCCAGCTATTACATGATTGAAAATTTTTATACCGATGAAGAAACGATCGTATACCGCAGCCATGAAGACGACTTATACGGTCAATGGCAAATGGAATCCGGTCATGGCAATGAACTGGTACGCAATCCTTTGTCTGAAGCAATGCGACATGAACTGGAACATCTGCAGTCGCGCTTTATTCACGACTGGCTCTTCTTTGATGGCGACCCCCTGGCTCAGAATGAATGTATGGACTACACCAGCCATCATTTACCCTTGTATGCGGCTAATATCCATCTGAAAAAACTGGCGCGCATGAGCAGTAGTGACCGCATCTGGGAACACCACAGCGCAGGTTTCGATGAAAACGTGCTGGAATTTCTGCACAAGCACCGCACGCTCCGCCATCCGGTCAGCCCCGGCGCTGCGAACTGAACACGCCTGACTGGCTGTATCATGCCGTCAACGGCCGGCAAACTGCTGGCATCCATTCGAATAAAAAATACAATCATGGATTTACATTTCACCCCCGCCGAACAGCAATTCCGCAGCGAAGTACGTGACTTTCTCGAGGCAAATCTGCCGCAAGACATTCGCCATAAAGTGCACCACGGTCTGCCATTGGCCAGTGAAGATTACGTGCGCTGGCAGCGCCTGTTGCATGAGCGCGGCTGGGGTGGCCCGGCATGGCCGCAGGCATTTGGTGGTTGCGGCTGGAATCCGGTGCAACAATATATTTTCGAAGAAGAAGCGGCAATGGCTGGCGCCCCGCGCACTCTTCCCTTCGGCGTCAAAATGGTCGCACCGGTGCTGATGGCATTCGGCACGCCTGCCCAGCAACAGTATTTTTTGCCGCGCATTCTCGCTGCCGAAGACTGGTGGTGTCAGGGCTACTCGGAACCCAACGCCGGTTCTGATCTGGCTTCGCTGAAAATGCGCGCCGAACGTAACGGTGACGACTATGTGGTCAATGGCCAAAAAACCTGGACCACGCTGGGTCAGTATGCAAACTGGATATTTTGTCTGGTACGCACCGATCCGGCCGCCAAGCCGCAACGCGGCATTTCGTTTTTACTGATTGACATGCAGAGCCCCGGCGTGAGCCTGCGTCCAATCATCACCATGGATGGTGCACACGAGGTTAACGAAGTCTGGTTTGACAATGTGCGCGTGCCTGCAGCCAATCTGGTCGGCGAAGAAAATAAAGGCTGGACCTGCGCCAAATTTTTATTAGGCCATGAGCGGGCCAACATTGCCGGCATAGGCATTGCCAAACGTGAGCTGGCTCGCTTGAAACGGATTGCCGAGCAAGCGCTGCGCGACGGCCGGACCTTGATGCAAAACCCGCTCTTTGCCCTGCGCATTGCCCAGATCGAAATTGATCTGATGGCACTGGAAATTACCAACCTGCGCGTACTCTCGGCCGAACATGAAGCCCGTGCACCGGGACCGGAAGCTTCGCTACTGAAAATTCGCGGCACCGAAATCCAGCAAGCCATTACCGAACTGCTGGTACAGGCTATCGGACCCTATGCGCTGCAACTGCGGCGCGAAGCCATGGCAGCGGGATTTGCCGCGCCTGTTGCCGGACCGCTTGAGGCAGTTGGCATCGCCGCTGGCTATCTGAATATGCGCAAGCTCTCCATCTATGGCGGCTCCAACGAAATTCAGAAAAATATCATCGCGCAAAACCTGATCGGCAACTGAATCCATGGACTTCACCCTGAGCCAAGAGCAGCAGATGCTGCAAGAAACCAGCCGCCGTTATTTGCAAAACCACGCTGGCTTTGACACACACCGTCGCCAGCAACATCAGCCCCAATTGCAATCCTCTGCGCTGTGGCAGGGACTGGCCGGGCTGGGTCTGCTGGCCATTAACACCCCTGCCGAATTCGATGGACTTGGTTTGGGTGCTATCGAGACCATGCTGGTGATGCAGACAGTCGGTGAACACTTGCTGCTGCCCCCGTTTTGCGCCAGTGCTGTGGTTGCCACCTGCCTGCTTGATGCCGCAGGCACGCCAGAGCAGCGCGCCGCTTACCTGCCGGCCTTAGCCGTTGGCGATTGCATTGCGGTGCTGGCCCATGATGAGCGCGGCAGCGGGCAAGACCGACTGGCCATTAGCAGCCACGCACAGCCAGAAGGCGCGCAGTTTCGCCTGCAAGGTCATAAATGCGTCGTGGCGCATGCGCTGTCGGCCGACTTATTGCTGATAACGGCAACCCTGCAACATTCTTTGCGCATCTTTGCGGTGCCGGCAGCGTTGCTGCATGAGCGGATGGTGCCCTGCCCGCTGGTGGATGGCACCCTGGCCGCCGATCTGCTGCTTGATGACCTGATGCTGCCGGCAACGACGCTGCTGGGTAAAGAAGACGCCAGTCTGGCCGTGGCTGCGGCACTGGACCGCGGTCTGGCAGCAGTCTGCGCCGAAGCGGTCGGTGCTCTCGACAAGCTGCTGGCAGCATGCGTGGAGTATGTACGCAACCGCAAGCAGTTTGACGTGGCCATCGGCAGCTTTCAGGCGCTGCGGCACCGGCTGGCCGACATGCTGATGCATGTCGAGCAGGCCCGCTCGATGAGCTACCTGGCAGCGGTACGCTGTACCGACCCGGAACTGGCAGCCCGCGCTAGAGCGCTTTCGGCAGCCAAGGTAGTGATCGGTCAAGCCTGTCGCTTCGTTGGCCAGCAAGCGGTACAACTGCATGGCGGCATGGGCGTAACAGACGAACTGAACGTCAGCCATTATTTCAAGCGCCTGATGGCCATTGAGCTGCAATTTGGCAGTACCGACCACCACTTGCAGGCTTTCGCCAGCCAACTGGGGGCAAAAGTCGCATAAGCATGGAGTAGCGGACCCGGCGAAGGTTATAATTGCGACCGGCAAAACAGCGCACAAGGCACAGGCACAAAGCCGGACTTTTGCACTGTCAGCTTCACCCCGCTCCCAGATCGGACAGCGGCTGTCACAAGCCCGGACTGGAATGTATGTCAAAGAACCAAACCAGGAAGCCCCTGGAAATAAAAATTTCTACCGTGGTGGCCATCGCCGCACTCATTAGCGAGACCGACCACGCTGCCTTGTCGGCGGCGCTCGAGCAAATCACGGGCGGCACACCCGACTACTTTGAAGACGAATTCACTTTATTGGATTTCGGCTCGGCCCTGCCGCCACCGGTACCGGGAAGCATTGACTGGCCTAAGCTGATTGCCCTGTTCAAGTCACACCGCTTAAATCCGGTTGCAGTGCGTAATGCGCCGGCCGGACTGGAAGAAGAAATTCGCGGCCAGGGCTTGTCGATTGACACGATGGCGCCAGTACGGGCGCCTGAGCCACAAGTAGCACCAGTAAAACCCGCGGAACCGGTCGCAGCCAAAGCCCCGCCGCAGCCAGCGCCTGCACCCATTGCCCAGTCAGTGCCAACCATGATTATCGACACCCCTGTTCGTGGTGGTCAGCGCATTTATGCGCGTGGCGGCGATCTGGTGCTGATGGCGGTCGTCAACGCTGGCGCTGAAGTGATTGCCGACGGCAGTATTCATGTTTATGCACCGCTGCGCGGGCGCGCACTGGCCGGCGCATCGGGCAACGCGCAGGCACGGATTTTTTCCTTGTCAATGGAAGCCGAGCTGATCTCGATTGCCGGTGTATACCGCACCTTCGACGATGGCTTGCCAAAGAATTTACTGAACAAGCCGGCACAAGTGAGCCTGATTAACGACAAGCTCGACATGAAGGCCATCGGCGCCAAATAATATTTTTCAATCTATGATCAAAATGCAAACAAGGGGTTTTTTGTGACAAAAATCATCGTCGTAACTTCCGGCAAGGGTGGCGTAGGCAAAACGACTTCCAGTGCCAGCTTCGCTTCCGGTCTCGCGCTGCGCGGCCACAAAACTGCCGTGCTCGACTTTGACGTCGGCCTGCGCAATCTCGATCTGATCATGGGCTGCGAGCGTCGCGTCGTCTACGACATGATCAATGTCATCAATCGGGAAGCAAGCCTGACCCAGGCGCTCATCAAGGACAAGCATTGCGACCATTTGTATGTGCTTCCTGCGTCGCAAACACGTGACAAGGATGCGCTGTCCGAAGAAGGCGTCGAGCGCATTCTCGACGAATTGAAAGCGATGGATTTCGAATACATCGTCTGCGACTCGCCAGCCGGTATCGAGCGCGGCGCCGTCATGGCACTAACCTTTGCCGACGAAGCCATTATCGTCACCAACCCGGAAGTCTCTTCGGTCCGCGATTCGGACCGTATCCTGGGCATCATTCAGGCCAAGTCACGCCGTGCGCAAGATGGCAAAGAACCCGTTAAAGAGCATCTGTTAATTACCCGTTACGTGCCCAAGCGCGTGGAAGCCGGCGAAATGCTGTCCTACCAGGACGTGCAGGAAATTTTGCGTATCCCCCTGTTGGGCATCATCCCGGAATCCGAGTCCGTGTTGCACGCATCGAATCAGGGCAACCCTGCCATTCACGTCGAAGGCAGTGATGTATCGGAAGCCTACAAGGATGTGATCGGACGCTTTATCGGTGAAGATATTCCGCTGCGTTTTGCCGAGTATGAAAAGCCCGGTATTTTCTCCCGACTTTTTAAAGGCAAGTAACATGGCCCTGCTCTCTTTTCTGTTTAACAGCAAGCCCAAGTCTGCCGTCGCTGCCAAAGAGCGCCTGCAAATTATTATTGCGCGCGAGCGCAATGTGGCCAATGGACCGGACTTCATGCCGGCCTTGCATCAGGAACTCATTGCGGTGATTTCAAAATATGCCAAGGTCAATCCGGACGACATCAAAATATCGCTGGATCGTCAGGGCAATCTGGAAGTGCTGGATGTGAACGTCGTATTGCCGGATGCCGGCGCTGCCCGTTAATCCTGAACGTTCCATCTTGTTGCATGGTGTGGACTTCACGTCCGCGCCACGCAGCAAGAAAGGCATCACCATTGCGTCAGGCTATTTGACTGGCGACGTATTCCATCTTCACACCCTAAGCACACTCTGCGACTTCCAGTCCTTCGCCGATTGGCTTGCCCTTCCCGGTCCCTGGCTGGGTGCGTTTGATTTCCCCTTCTCTTTTCCGCGCGCGCTGGTTCAACAACTGAACTGGCCCGAACAGTGGGCCCCGTTAATTGCGCATGTGGCTACGCTGTCGCGGGCAAACCTGCGCGAACAATTCAAGGCAGTCTGCGATGCGCGCCCGGTCGGCAGCAAATTCCTGCATCGGGCAACAGATTTAATCGCCAACTCGTCCTCTTCCATGAAATGGGTGAACCCGCCAGTGGCCTATATGCTGCACGCTGGCGCACCGATGCTGCTGGAAGCCGGCGTGTCGCTGCCGCTAATGCATGCGGGGGACAATCAGCGTATTGCACTGGAAGGCTATCCGGGCATGGTGGCACGTTCGATAACGCAGGCATCGTATAAAAATGATGCGCGTGCAATGCAAACGCCTGAGCGCTTTGCTGCGCGAGAGGCCATCGTAAAAGCCATAGAAGCAGGCGCTTATCCGCAGCGCATAAAGCTCCATGCAGGTCAGCATCGTCAGGCTTTGCTCGACGATGGCAGTGGCGACCTGCTCGATGCGGCGCTCTGTGGCTTGTTAGCGGCTTGGGCATGGCAGCGCAGAGACCGCAATTTTGGTTTGCCTGCTGCGGGCTTTGATCCGCTTGAAGGATGGATCGTGGGCGCGATCGATAATGTTGAAGATTCAAACAAAGACACTGGGTCCCGGCCTGCGCCGGGACGACGGTAATAGTGAGAGCCGTCTTAATCCCTAACGTCATCCCGATGAAAATCGGGATCCAGTGACTTTTATTTAATACGACCAAAAAGAAGTTTCAAACGGACTTTCAGAAACGGACTCAAGTCCCCACCTGAAAATCCCTCGCCCGCTCTTTCGCAAACTCTACATAAAAAGACAAGGAGCCTGGATTACTCATCGCATCCGGATTGGCGATTTTTTCCAGCGGCATACCCAGCAGCAGCTTTTTAATCGGCAGCTCCATTTTCTTGCCAGTGAGTGTGCGCGGAATTTCTGCGACCGCAAACACTTCATTGGGCACGTGACGGGCTGACAGCTGGGTACGAATTTTGTCGCGAATGCGCTGCTCCAATGCTGCATCGAAGGCCACGCCATCGCGCAAGACCACAAACAGCGGCATATACGATTCGCGGCCGAGGTATTCCAGATCGACCACCATACTATCGAGTACTTCCGGCAAATCTTCCACCACCCGATAAATTTCGGCGGTACCCATGCGAATACCATAGCGGTTAATGGTGGCGTCCGAACGGCCATAAATAATGGCGCCGCCACGCTCGGTAATCCGAATCCAGTCACCATGCCGCCACAAGCCGGGATAGTGATCGAAGTAGCTGTCGAGGTAACGCAGATTACCGGCGTCATTCCAAAAATACAGCGGCATGGATGGCATCGGCACCGTGATCACCAGCTCACCCACGGCATCAATCTGCGACTTGCCGGCGTCGTCCAGTGCATGGGCGGCGATACCCAAAGCACGGCACTGCATTTCACCGGCATACAAAGGCAGAATCGGGCACGCACCGACGAAGGCGGCAACGGTGTCGGTACCACCACTGATGGAGGCCAGCATGATGTCATCGCTGACATGCTCGTAAATCCAGCGATAGCCTTCCGCAGACAGCGGCGAGCCGGTTGAGCCAACCGCTTTTAACGCGCGCAGATCAGCCAGCTCAGCCGGTTCAATTCCGGCCTTCATGCAATTCATGAAAAAGGCCGCACCGGCACCAAAGAAGCTCAGTTTTTCCTCGCCGGCAAAGCGCCACAGGGTGGATAAATCCGGATAGCCGGGATTGCCGTCATACAGACAAATGGTGGCACCAACCATCAGCCCGGTAATTTGCGAATTCCACATCACCCAGCCAGTGGTTGAAAACCAGAGGAAGCGATCGTTTTCGCCCAGGTCCAGATGCAGCGCATGCCCTTTCAGGGTTTCGATCAGACAGCCACCGTGACCATGCACGATAGGCTTGGGCATGCCCGTGGTGCCCGAGGAATACACCACCCACAGTGGATGATCAAAGGGCAGCTGTTCAAACTGCATCGCTTGCGCCTGTGCGGCAGGATGACTGAACAGTTCATCCCAGCGCATGACGCCCGGCAGGCTGGCTTTTGGGTCAAGGTAAGGCAAGAGCAACGTGTGCTGCAAAGTTTTGAGTTCGGTGCGCATGTTGTCAACCACGGCCAGCCGGTCAAAATCTTTACCGCCATAGCGATAGCCATCGACGGCAATCAGCAACTTGGGGTCGATTTGCTTGAAGCGGTCGAGCACACTCGAGCTGCCCATGTCGGGCGAGCAGGACGACCAGATCGCGCCGATGCTGGCACAGGCATAAAAGGCAATCGCCGCTTCTGGGGTATTGGGCAGGTAAGCCACAACGCGGTCACCGGCACCGATGCCAAGCGCACGCAAGGTATTGGCAACAGCAGTGATTTGCGCCCGCAATTCGCGCCAGGAAATTTCAATCTGACCACGCAGCTCGGAACGGGCGATGATGGCGACCTTGTCGGCACTGGCGGCATCGGTGTTAAAGCGAAACACCTGTTCGGCAAAGTTGAGGCGACTGCCTTCGAACCAGACCGCACCGGGCATCACCCGTTCGCGTAGCACGCTGCTATAGGGTGCAGAGCTTTTGATGTCGAAGTATTGCCAGATTGATTCCCAAAAATCTTCGACGTGATCGGTCGACCATTGCCACAGACTTTGGTAATCCACAAAATGCCGGCCGCCTCTGGCCAGCCATTGCATGTAATCGTTGAGCCGGGTGGCTTTAATGCGCGCTTCGTCCGGTGTCCACAAAAGTGGATGGTCTTCTGCCATGCCTGTCTCCCTGTTTTTTTATTGTTGTAACCAGCCGGCATCATAATGCAATCGGCTGGCGGGATGACAGGATGGCGGGTTTAGCTTGCCCTTTTTAATGCAGCTGGTGCTTAAGTTCAGACAATTCCTGATGCGCCTTCATCACCGCATTTTTCAAGGCTTCGTCAATATTATCGGAGCGTTGACAAGCATCTCTTGCCCGGTCGCCCAGTGCTTCAAGATCATCGACGCACTGAAGGATACTTTTTTGGTCTTGCGATTGCTGCAGTTCCTGTCTGGCTCTTTCGGAACCCTGGTCGAGTTCGGCAATACTGGATTTCAAATCGTCCGAAACATTATCACTTCGCTCACACGTCGCTGCTGCCTGATGAATGGTCTCTTCAATTTTTGTAAAACGCTGCCGGATTTCGTTCGCTTGCATCATGATGACACTCCTGTTGAAGTTTAAACACCAGAGAATCCCTGCTGCATTTTGATAAAAGCGCGCCGCTGAAGTTCCGCCTTGCTCATTGGCTGGTTTGATCTTGATCTCGTTGCGCGATCATCCCTTACGATGCATGTTGGGCAGCCCGTGCCAGTAGCGCCGCCACGTCTTCATCACTGGTTTGCCCGAATGCGGCGTAGGCCAGACCGACGGCATAAAACGGCTCGGGTCGATGCAGATAAACCAGCGCGTCAGCCAGCAAACTGATTTTTTCACAGGCACTAACCGACAACACCGGCACGGCTACGGTTATGCGATGCACTTGTCTGGCACGCAGGGCCGCAATCGCCACTTCCATTGTGCAGCCGGTAGCGATGCCGTCATCCACCAGAATGACATCGCGGTCTGACAGCGCAGGCGAAGGCCTGTTGCCACGATAAAGATGTTCGCGTCTTTGCAATTCCTGAGTTTCCCGCCGCACCACGTCAGCGACATCGGCCTGCGAAATATTTTCTGCGGCGATCACTTCCGGTGTCACCACCATAAGGCCACCACTGGCTAACGCACCCATCGCAAATTCTTCGTGAAGCGGCACGCCGAGCTTACGCACCACCAGCACATCAAGCGGCAAGTGCAAGGCCTGCGCAATTTCAAACCCCACAGGTACCCCGCCACGCGGCAAGGCCAGCACCAGAGCCTGCGGCGAAGTCGTCGCCTGCAAACGGGCCGCTAATAACTGCCCTGCTTCCTTACGGCTTTTCAGCAAAAACGCGCGATGTCGCATACCGGTTTGAATGACGTTGCGATGAAAAGATCAATATTTCTTTTATGCAAAATTTCTGTAAAGAATGTAATCTCAGCCCGCGGAACTTCGCCACTGCAGAGCCTTCGAATCTGAGTGTGTTTTTGAAAAGAGCGGAATGAAAAAATTCTTCAGCCTCTGGCTGAGCTTGCTGTTGTCGCACAGTGTGGCAGCGCAAACCACGGCCTGCCTGAACCATTTTGTCGAGCATACGGCACCGACCCTGACCCGGCCGGCGTTGCAGAGCAAAGCAGTGGGTCTGTGCTACGAAGCTTTTGCCGTAATGCACTCGGGTGTCTCGCGCACGCCTTTATGGTCAGCCGAACATTTGACGCGTGACAGTCTGGCGCAGGCAAGAACGGTGAAACGCGAGAATACGTTTCATGCAGAAATAACGCTGCCACCCGAAGACCGGGCACAACTCCATGACTATGCCGGTTCCGGCTTTGATCGCGGTCACATGTCGCCGGCGGCCGACATGCCCACGGTGCAAGCGCAATACGAAAGCTTTTCGCTGGCGAATATGATTCCGCAAAACCGGCAGAACAATCAAATTTTATGGTCGGCCATTGAAGGGGCGACCCGTCATCTGACGCAACAGCGCGGCGAGCTTTATGTGATTACCGGCCCCGTTTTTGAAGGCGATAAAATTGACCGCATCCATGCCCGCGTGTTTGTGCCAACCCACGTTTTCAAGGCCATTTACGACCCGGTGCAAAAAGAAGCCGCGGCCTGGATTGCGCCCAATATTGCTGGCAATACTTATGAAGTGATATCGATTGCGGAACTGGAAAAACGGATTAACATTAACCTCTTCCCCAGCCTGCCCGCCGCCATCAAAAACAAGGCAACCGCTTTGCCCGAGCCACGAATACGCAGCCGTCAGCCACGCTAACATCAGGGAGTAGAGATGGCCACCTTGCAGCCCTTCCAGAACGAAGCCGATTCCATCACCATCGGTGAACTCACCATAGAAAACCGTCTGGATCAGCTCGAACTCTATGGTTCGCTGGCAATCAGCCGGGATCAGACCGGTTTGCAGCTGGCGCTGGAATTAAAGGGCCTGATCGACGAAGCGGTCCGGCATCTGCAGTCGGTTGCAGATTTGCCAGCGGTGATTGAACTGAAACCGACGGACAGCGTCGACAATCCTTTCAAATAGGTTAAGTCCGCAAGCTTCATAGTCACAACTGGCAGCCTGCATCCGCATTCAATAACAGACGCTGGTGAGGCAAAGCTGTCATACTGCGGCCTTCCCCTCTTGAAGAAACACCCCATGACGTCAGCTCCCGCCAACCTGACCGCGCCGCCGCTATTTCGCGCCGATTTGAAACCTGCCCCATTTCTGCCTATGTCCATGGCGGAGATGCAGGCCTTGGGCTGGGACAGTTGTGATGTGATTCTGGTCACCGGCGACGCCTATATCGACCATCCCAGCTTTGGTATGGCACTGGTAGGTCGACTGCTGGAAGCACAAGGTTTCCGGGTTGGCATCATCAGCCAGCCGGACTGGTTGTCGGCCGACGCCTTCCGTGCGCTGGGCAAACCGAATCTGTATTTCGGCATCACCGCCGGCAATATGGATTCAATGATCAACCGCTATACAGCGGATCGTAAAATCCGCACCGACGATGCTTACACCGCAGGCGGCGAACCCAACAAGCGGCCTGACCGCGCAGTGACCGTCTATGCGCAGCGCGCCCGCGAAGCGTTTCCCGGCACCGCCATCGTCATTGGCAGTATCGAAGCCAGCCTGCGGCGTATTGCACACTATGACTATTGGTCAGACACGGTACGCCGCTCGGTTTTGCCCGACTCAAAAGCCGATCTGCTTATTTTCGGCAATGCCGAACGCGCATTGGTCAGCCTGACCCACAGACTGGCGGCAGGCGAATCGATCAAGACGATCCGCGACTTGCGTGGCACCGCCTTCATGGTGCCGTCCGGCTGGAAACCGGCTGATGACTGGAGCGTGATCGACTCAACCCGCGTGGACACGCCGGGCAAAGTCGAAGTCCACCCTGACCCGTACGAAATGAAGGAAAAAGATCCAGAGGCTTGCGGCACCGATGGCGCAGATGCCGCAGATGCCGCACCGGTTGTGCAACCTATCCGCATCATGACGCGAGAAGAACGGCTGGCACAGCAAAAGGAAATCCGTGACAAGAGCGTGATCCGCCTGCCCTCTTACGAGGCCGTCAAAGCCGATCCGGTAACCTACGCCCATGCGTCGCGTGTCTTTCACGTGGAATCCAATCCCGGCAATGCTCGCGCGCTGGTGCAGGCGCATGGCGAACGTGATGTCTGGCTCAATCCGCCGCCGCTGCCGCTGGCCATGGACGAGATGGACCATGTGTATGACCTGCCCTATGCACGGGCGCCGCATCCCGCCTATGGCAAAGCTAAAATTCCGGCCTGGGACATGATCCGTTTTTCGGTCAACATCATGCGCGGCTGCTTTGGTGGCTGCACCTTCTGCTCCATTACCGAGCATGAAGGACGCATCATTCAAAGCCGCTCCGAGCCGTCCATCCTGCGTGAAATTGAACTCATCCGCGACAAGACCAAGGGCTTTAACGGCACGATCTCGGACCTTGGTGGACCGACTGCCAATATGTACCGGCTGGCTTGCAAGGACAAGAAAGTGGAAGAATCCTGCCGGCGCCTGTCCTGCGTCTATCCGACCATCTGCTCCAACCTCAATACCGATCACAGCAAACTGATTCAGCTTTACCGCCGCGCGCGCGAAATTCCGGGCGTGAAGAAAATTCTGGTCAGTTCCGGCTTGCGTTATGACCTGGCGGTGCGCTCGCCCGAGTATGTAAAAGAACTGGTCACGCATCATGTAGGTGGCTTGCTAAAAATCGCGCCCGAGCATTCCGAAGAAGGCCCGCTGACCAAGATGATGAAGCCGGGCATGGGCTCTTACTATAAATTTAAAGAGCTGTTCGACAAGTATTCGAAAGAAGCCGGCAAAGAACAGTACTTAATTCCCTATTTCATCGCCGCCCATCCGGGTACCACCGATGAAGACATGCTCAACCTGGCGTTGTGGCTAAAGCAAAATGATTTCAGGCTGGACAAAGTGCAGACCTTTTTGCCCACGCCCATGGCGATGGCCACCACTATGTATCACACGCGCAAAAACCCGCTGAAAAAAATCAGCAAGGATTCGGAAACGGTGGAGACACCGCGGCTGGCAAAGATCCGGCGCTTGCACAAAGCTTTGCTGCGCTATCACGATCCGGTGAACTGGGAAAGCATACGCGAGGGGCTGCAGCGCATGGGCCGCAGTGACTTGATCGGCAGCGGGCCGCAGCATTTGGTCCCGCGCACCGATGTGGTCCTGGACAAACGCCGGGATGAAACCCCTACGCTGAACCGGCTGGCGAAAAAATTTGGCCAGAACAAGCCAAGACCGGGTGGTGCGGTCAAAACCGGCGGCTCAGGTACAACAAGAAACAAGCCGGTGACGCAGCAGCGGAAAAGGCCGGCCTGAGCTATTCACAATATTTTTTATAATGACTAAATCAGGGAAAATTAAATATCGTTTGTCCGGCAATGCCGTTTAATTCTTTGGCATTGGAAAAATCGGGATTAATCCGGACAGTAATATTTGACCCTGATTGCCCAAAAGAACTGGCTACTGAACTGAAGGCAAGGTAATTGATCACTTGAGGCGCGGCAGCAGCCAATGTGCTGGTGTAAATTGCGTCCTGAAAAATTGCGGTCAATATGGTGTAACCATAATCGACTGCCACACCAGTGCTGCCCGGCAAATTTACAATAAGAAAAACTTCAACAGGTAATAATTCTTGTTGAAAATTCGGGGCATTTTCCTGTGTTTTTGCAATAGTTACCCTTGACTGCGTTTTCTGGTCTGAAGCGTCGAGATTAATCGCTTCCTTGAGCGCCAAAAATTGCATAGGCTTGACACTACTGGACACAGGAAAATTATAAATAACTTTGGTCGCATAGTTTGGTGAAGATAGAACGACCTGATACCGGTCATTATCACCACTTGTATAAGGCAATTGCGTCAGTTTTACAACGCCGCTACTCGCCGGCATTTTATTTCTTACAATTTTCCCATTACGCTGCGCACTGACGACGACCGTTCCATCGGTCGTACCCAGATTTATTTCAATGCTGCCCATCTTTGATAAATCTGTCGCAGTGGCAGTCGGGGTATAGATATATTTATCAACAGGAATACTAAGTTCATTTCTTTTTGCAATTGAGCGCAAATTCAAGGTTATGCCCAAAGAGGCGGTAGCAGCATTTTTTATTTCGATATTTGTGCCAATCACAAAGGCTTCTGATTGCGGAGAGCGCAAATAGATTGGAAATACTTTCCCGTTCTGATCACCACTATTTCCAACAAGGTAATTAGGCCAATAGATGGAATCATTTTTGGCAAACACCAGCTTCACACTCTGATAAATACCAGCTGGCAGACTACCCTGCGCCAGCAGCTGTGTTCTGTCCGTGAAATTCAAAAAATTATCACTAATAATGGTCGGCATTGTGACATCCCGCCAGCCTGTCGCGTCGGCTGCAGCATTGGGATCAAGATGAACCTGAACGCGATTAATACTCAGATTAATCTCGCTAAATCCAAGCATCGGATTTGTTTCCAAAAATATTTGGAGCTGCCCGCTTGATGTTACGGGAGGTGGCGTCGAGGGCCCTATAAAAGAACCGTCAGATGAACCGACTACCGGAACGGATTGGGGGTTGGAGCCAGATGATGCAGGGTTGCCAGAAGGATTCCGTAGCGTGACATTGTCGCTGCCACAACCTGCTAGTGTTGCTAGTAATCCGAACACTACGGGCAGAATCCATTTTTTTCTAACAATCATTTTCCGCTCCAATACGGCGATCAAATAATTACAAAAAAATTTCTTATAAACTCTATTGAGCAGAATCAGCGAACATTAAATACTGTTTGTCCGGCAACCCCATTTGTTTCTTTGGCATTGGAAAAATCGGGATTAATGCGGACAACAATATTTGACCCTGACTGCCCAAAAGAACTACCCACTGAACTGAATGCTAAGTAATTGATTACTTGAGGCACGGCAGCAGCCAATGTGCTTGTGTAAATTGCATTTTGTGAATATGAGGTCAATAAAGGGGTATAACCATAATCGACTGCTACGCGAGTGTTGTCCGGTAAAGTCACTATGAGAAAAACTTCAACAGCCAATAATTCTTGCTCTGTAGCTGGGGCATTTACCTGTGTTTGAACAATAGATACGCGCGACTGCGTTTTCTGATTTGAAGCGTCGAGATTAACAGCTTCCTTCAGTGCCAAAAACTGCATAGGTTTATTGCTACTGGATACAGGGAAGTTATAGATAACTTTGGTTGCGAAATTTGGCGAAGACATAACGACCAGGTATCTGTCGTTATCTCCGTTTGAAAAAGGCAATTGCGTCAGTTTTACCACCCCGGTAGCCGCCGGAATTTTATTCCTCACAATTATCCCATCGCGCTGCGCACTGACAACGACCGTTCCATCCGTCGTACCCAGATTAATTTCAATACTCCCCGCCTTTGATAAGTCTGTTGCTGTGGCAATCGGCGTATAGGTATATTTGCCAACGGGAGAATCAAGATCATTATTTTTTGCAAGGGATCGCAAATTCAAGGTAATACCCAATGCGGCGGTTTCAGCATTTTTAACTTCAATATTTGCGCCAATGATGAAAGCTTCTGATTGCGGTGAACGTAAATAGATGGGGAATACTTTTTGATTTTGATTGCCAGTGTTTCCGATCAGGTAATTAGGCCAATTAATAGAGTCGTTTTTGGCAAATACCAGCTTCACACTTTTATAAATGCCGACAGGCAGACTGCCCTGTGCCAGGAATTGCGTGTTGTCTGTAAATTTCAAAAAATTATCACTGATGATGGTTGGCATTGTGACGTCGCGCCAGCCCGTCGCGTCGGCTGCGGCGTTGGCATCAAGATGAACCTGAACCCGATTAATACTCAGGTTAATCTCGCTAAAACCAACAGCCGGATTCGTCTCCAGAAAAACTTTGAGTTGCCCTGACGCGACGGGAGACGGAGACACGACCGGTAAACCAGAAACTGAACCTGCTGACGACCCCGTTGCAGGAATCGATGTCGGGCTGATTACCGGGCTTACGACCGGAGGCGTTGTCGGAGCAACGCTGGCAGTGGCCACATCACCGCCACATCCGGCAATAATCATCAACAATCCTGAACAAATAATTAAAACCCCTGTGATCCGATTAAACATTATCTGCTCCCGGATGAGAATTTAAGACAGTAAAAACACGGATCACGGTGCGCAACCAGTGACAAAGCAAAAAACGCTGAGTGAGCCGGCGGAATTCAGATCAGGGTCGGTCCGGATAACAAAATTATGTATTGCCTGATTTAATCCAAGGAAAGCCAGAAATGGGGTGGTGTAATCACCGACCTTCGGTGCGTCGTTCGCAAAATCGATTTTTATTTTTCTGCTCAAGGTAGTCGGAATTAATTCCGCAGTAGCAGACACGGTATAAGCGACCACTACGGCAGGATCCGACGACGTAGCACCCAGTTTTTGCACCAGCTCCGTACCCATGACGCCCATCACTTCCGAGCCGGACGATTTACTGGCCGTTGCATAAACAGTCTGTGTCTGCGCGGCTTCCATTGGAATGGCGAAATAACTGGCTTGTGTAACAAAACCGGCTTCAACCGGCACATTTTTGATTATTTTTGTAATGTAATTGGCAGAAGTTATAACCAGCTGATAAGCATTGTCCGGCCCGCTCAGCGCCGGCAATTGATTCAATACCACCGGGCCATCGCTTGCCTTGGCCGGCGCGTACTGGCTGCGGATTATTTTTCCATTGCGCTGCGCACTGACTAACACCGGATAATCATGGTCGCCGACGGTGATGGCAATACTGCCAGTTTGATTGAGCGTCATTGCCTGGGCGACAGGTTTATAGGTAAAGCTTTGATCCGCCATCGCAAACAAGGAACGCAAATCCATTGTGACCCCTGCCTTGGTGATGGCATTGGGTTTGATCTCCAACTCCACCGGAATCAATAAACCGTCTGCCATCGAAGCCGGGTAATTAACAAGAAATTCTTCTGCAACCGATGCACCCGTATTAGCCAGAACATAATTGCGCCGGATTTCACCGGCTTTGTTTGGTCTAAATGTAATCTTTAATTTTTTATACAAACCAGCTGGCACCGGACTATCGCTACCACGATAAGTTAGGGGAAGATCCTGCGTGACAAATTTGGAAAAGTCGATGGCGGTGCCTTGTAATGCGCCATTGAGCGGCACATCTTGCCAGCCATCGGAAGTAGCAGTCGCTGCACTATTGGCATTAATCTGAATGTTGCTGATGCAAAGATTAATTTCGTAGAAACCCAATACATTTCCACTGGTCAGAAAATAACTGGGGTTGCTGCGTAAAACAATTTCAAGAAAGCCGGGTTTACCAGAGCCTGTCGGGGTGGTGGGGGTCGACACACCTGTTTTAACATCACCACCACAAGCCAACACACTGAGCGTCAGCGCTGACACGATCAGCCATTTGAAAAACTTTAGCCAGTGACGCATAGCTACTCCTTGTGCAGGAAACAATCGCCGATCATCGGAATTTATTGGTATTTTTCAACCTAACCCGCGAGTTATGTGGCGCAGACCATGAAAAGGTTCGGATAAGCCAGAAAGGCGAGGAATAGCGCAGAAGGGAACAGACGAAAAAAAACCGATCGCGTGGATCGGTTATTTATCTCTGTCAGACTGACAGGACCAGAATGGTGGGAAGTGCTGGTTTCGAACCAGCGACCTATCGCGTGTGAGGCGATCGCTCTACCCCTGAGCTAACCTCCCGGGTCGGCGCGAATTATCGCACAGTCGCCCAATACTATCAATTCAAAGTCAGTTGCCGCCATAAGCAATCGCCTCTGACCTCTTTATCCAGGCTTTTCAGTACGGTCTCGTGGCTGCTCAACTCATCGGCGTCAGGTGCCAGAACGATAATCTCGGCAATCGATGCAATCTGCCGGGCGTTGCCGTCGGCGTCCTCGGCATCGCCATGCAAATCCATGCTTAAGCTATTTTGTCCACGCGTCATCGCCAGATACACTTCAGCCAGTAATTCCGCATCAAGCAAGGCGCCGTGCAAAGTGCGGTGCGCGTTTGAGATGCCATAGCGGTCGCATAGCGCATCGAGCGAATTGCGCTTGCCCGGATGCAGTTCTTTGGCTTGAACCAGCGTGTCGGTAATCTTCAGCACATGGGTTTTGAATTTTTCCATACCCAGCCTGGCCAGTTCGGCATCCAGAAAACCCAGGTCGAAGGGCGCGTTATGGATGATGATTTCTGCATCACGAACAAATTCGCACAGCTCGCCGGCAATTTCGGCAAACTTGGGTTTGTCGCGTAAAAATTCTGTTGTCAGACCATGCACGGCCAGCGCACCGGGGTCGGAATCACGCTCAGGGTTGGTGTAGCGGTGAAAATGCCTGCCGGTCGGGCGGCGGTTGAGTAATTCAACACAAGCCACCTCAATAATGCGGTCACCGGTGCGCGGGTTCAGACCGGTGGTTTCGGTGTCGAGCATAATTTGTCGCATAGGGGTTCTCAATATTCAAAAACAGGCAAGGCAGCTTAGTGTTGATGGAAAAATTAATCAGTTGTATTGGTGGTTTGGGGAAAGACACTGGATCCCGGCCTGCGCCCACTACTGTCCGTAATATTTTTTATGGATGAATTTAGACTAGGCTTGATTCTCAGTGTCATTTTTTAATGTTCGCCAGCAAAAAATTTTTCGAGATCACAACGAAAGACGCTGGGTCCCGATGAAAATCGGGACCCAGTATCTTTTCCCGTATAGAACTTGCAAGCATTTTCAAACGAACTATCACAACACCAGCTCAACACCTTTGTTAGCCAACTGGTCAGCACGCTCATTACCTTCATGCCCGGCATGACCTTTAACCCAGCGCCATTCAATCGTGTGCCGCGCCTGTGCGGCATCCAGTGCCTGCCACAGGTCGACATTTTTTACCGGTGCTTTGGCAGCGGTTTTCCAGCCGCGGGCTTTCCAGCCGTGTATCCATTCACTGATTCCTTTTTGCACATACTGGCTATCGGTATGCAACACGACTTCACACGGACGTTTCAACGCCGACAGGGCTTCGATGACAGCCAGTAATTCCATGCGGTTGTTCGTTGTGTTGAGTTCACCGCCAAATAATTCTTTTTCCGTATCCCCCGAGACCAGCCACGCACCCCAGCCGCCGGGCCCGGGATTGCCCTTGCAAGCGCCATCGGTGTAAATATTTATTTTATCCATGCTGTTCCGTATTGTTATTCAATGTGTTTTTCATTTTATTGGTGGCCGGCACTCCTGCCCTGACACCCACCACAGGACTTTGCCAGGCAGGACCAACCAGCCGCATGCCCTTGACGCGTTTGATCGCCTGCACCACATACAAGGCGCCGAAATACGGCCACCAGCGGTCGCCTGCCTTTTCCATGAAGCGAAAACGCTGTAGCCATTTGTCGGTCATGCAAGGCGGTGCATAGCAGCCGAAATGACCGCGATTAACTTCCATATTTAACAACTTGAGCCAGTCCTTCAGACGCGGCACACTGATAAATTCACCATTCATCGGCAAAAAATGCGCACCGGTCAGGCGCCCCATGCTCTGCCGCAGTCCCCACATGCTGGCCGGATTAAAGCCGCAAATAATGACCTGCCCTTCCGGAATCAAGACCCGTTCGACTTCGCGCAGCACCTGATGCGGCTCGGCGGCGAACTCCAGCACATGCGGCAACACCACGAGGTCGAGGCTGCTGCTGGCAAAGGGCAGCTCGCTAAAGTCGTGGGTCAGCGTAATCTGTGCGCCAGCCTTGCCGCCTGGCGCTGCATCGCTCAGCCATTTGCTGGGCATGCGACTGGCTTCGAGTCCGGCAATCTGCGGCAATCCGATTTGCAACGCATGATAGCCAAAAATATCCGCCGTCAGTTCATTCAAGCGAGCTTGTTCCCAGTCGCGGGCATAGGCGCCTGCTGGCGTATCAAACCAGGGGCCGAGCGATATAATCGGTTTTTCTTGAGAATGGTGATTCATACTTATGTCAGTAAAACAGCCTTTGCAGGTAACCGCAATCCCGGCTTTTGCCGACAATTATTTATGGCTGATCCATGATCAGCAACACGCCGTGGTGGTTGATCCCGGTGACGCGGCCCCCATACTGGCAGCACTGGCTTCACGCAAACTCAGGCTGGTGGCTATTTTACTCACTCACCATCATGCTGACCATGTTGGT
Source organism: Burkholderiales bacterium (assembly GCA_947451925.1). Taxonomy (GTDB): domain Bacteria; phylum Pseudomonadota; class Gammaproteobacteria; order Burkholderiales; family Burkholderiaceae_D; genus Pernthalerella. Next base: position 26,750 of record CANGAW010000029.1, read on the forward strand.
GGCGTTGCCGCACTGCTGGCTGACACGCCGGTGCCGGTATATGGCCCGGCCAATGAACAAATTCAGCATGTCAGCATCCGGCTGCATGAAAACGCAACTGTCGATCTGCCTGAACCTGGCCTGCAACTCAGGGTCATTGAGGTACCCGGCCATACCGCTGGCCACATCGCCTACTATTGCGCCGAACACGAATGGCTGTTCTGTGGCGACACCTTGTTTGCCGGCGGCTGTGGCCGCCTGTTTGAAGGCACTGCTGCGCAAATGACTTCGTCGCTGGGCAAGCTCGCGGCCCTGCCCGACGCAACCAAAGTCTACTGCGCGCATGAATACACGATCTCGAACCTGCGCTTTGCCTGCGCCGCCGAGCCGGATAATGCGTTGCTGACCGAGCGGCTGGCCTTCGAGCAAGGCCGGCGTGCAAAGGGTGAAGCCACCGTGCCAAGCAGTATTGGTGTTGAAAAATTAACGAACCCGTTTCTGCGCTACCGTGAACCGTCCATTTTGCAGCAATTGAATAGCAGTGGCCGGCTGCACGGGCATGACCCGATTGCGGCCTTTGCCGCGCTCAGAGAGTGGAAAAATAACTTTCGATAACAACAATAAGCTTAGCAAGTTGCTACTTACGAGCCTGTCACCATAGCGACATTTACCTTGACGGGCTTGAACAGGCATCACTAAACTTGCGCGACTTTACTATTAAGCGCCGGCTGCTTTTCTCAGCCGGCATTGGAAAACAAGGCTAATGCGTCAAACACGATTCGATCAATTTATTTGCGCCGCGCTTATTTCCTGCCTGCTCACTCCATGGCATTTTGCTGCAGCCAATGATCTGACCATCCCGCCCTCCGGGCAACAGCCAGAGCGCATTGAGCTGCCCAGAGACTTGCTGCCGCCCGGCGACTTGTTCAATAACGAAGCCGATTATGTCTTTCAGCCGGAAGACATGGAGATGCAAAATTTTGACCTGTGGGACCGCATTCGCAAAGGCTTTGCGATTCCCGATCTGAACAATCCTCTGGTGGCGACTCACACCACCTGGTACAGCGCCCGTCCGGAATACATACAACGCACCACCCAGCGCGCTTCGCGCTATCTGTTTCATGTGGTGCAGGAGCTGGAAAAAAGGCAGATGCCAACCGAACTGGCACTGCTGCCTTTTATTGAATCCGCGTTCAACCCGCAAGCCTACTCGACAGCCAAGGCCGCCGGCATGTGGCAATTCATTCCCAGCACCGGGCGTGATTTCAACCTGAAACAAAACGCCTTTCGCGACGAGCGACGCGATGTGGTGGCCTCAACCCACGCCGCGCTGGATTATTTGCAAAAGTTATACCGCATGTTTGGTGACTGGCAGCTGGCGCTGGCCGCCTATAACTGGGGTGAAGGCTCGGTATCGCGCGCAATCGCCAAGGCCGAAGCAGCCGGTCGTCCGACCGACTTCAATAGTTTGTCCGACTACATGCCTTCGGAAACCCGCAACTACTATCCGAAACTGCAAGCGGTGAAAAACATTATCGCCACGCCTATGCAATATGGCATTCGCCTGCCTGTCGTCGAAAACCAGCCGTATTTTGTCTCGATCAATAAAACCCGTGACATTGATATCAAGCTCGCTGCCCAGCTGGCCGAGTTACCGATGGAAGAATTCAAAGCGCTGAACCCGCAATTCAATCGCCCTGTCATCACCGGTAGCACCTCAACGAATATTTTGCTGCCTGCATTGAATGCACAAAAATTCAAAGAAAATCTCGGCAAATGGACGCATGCACTTTCGAGCTGGACCGCGCATAAAGTGATTGCAGCGCGCGAGCGGATTGAAACCATCGCGGCAAAATTCAAGACCACGCCGCAAGTCATCCGCGAAGCCAACTCGATTCCGCCCAACATGCATGCGAAGGCAGGCTCAACTTTGCTGGTACCGCGGCTGGAAAGCACGACTTACAAAGATATTGCCGACGATGTTGTCGACAATTCCGTGCTCAAAGTTGAAGCCTACGCGCCGGAACTCAAGCAGATCACCGTTAAAGTCGGCAAAAAAGACACCATGACCTCGATTGCCAAGCGCCACAAAGTGACGCTGGCGCAAATTCGCGAATGGAATGGACTCAAAACAGACAAAGTGTTGATGGGTCAGGAGCTGAAGCTGGAAGTCAAACCTGGCAAGGACAAGCCAGAAAAGACGACCGAAAAAGTAAAAGAAAAAGAGAAAGAAAAAAAAGACAGCAAGAGCAGCAGCAAGGCTGGCAATAAAGCCAGCGAAACCAAGCATTCGAAACGGCACGAACGTTAGGCAAGCTTACAAAGTGGTATACGTAGCCGCAGCCAGCAGAGCTTGCGTATAGGCTTGCGTTGGTGCGGACATCACTGTATCGGTCGCGCCACTCTCCACCACCGCGCCGTCTTTCATTACCAGCACCCGATGCGCCATCGCACGAATGACTGCCAGGTCGTGGCTGATAAAAATATAGGTCATGCCATATTTTTTCTGCAAGGCCGCCAGCAATTCCAGCACTTGCAGCTGCACGGACACATCGAGCGAGGAAGTCGGCTCATCAAGCAAGATCAGCGCAGGTTTCAAAATCAGCGCACGGGCAATGGCAATGCGCTGGCGCTGCCCGCCCGAGAATTCATGCGGATAGCGCGACATCATCGCCGGCGACAAACCCACCTCCAGCAAACAGGCGGCCACTGCCTCGCGCAAAGCTACAGCGGTGAGCTGCGGCTGATGCAGCGCCAGACCTTCTCCTACACTTTGCTCAACAGTTCGACGCGGTGACAGCGACGCAAACGGATCCTGAAACACCACCTGCATGTGTGAGCGCATGGGGCGCAACTGGTCGGCATTCATGGCGCTGATTTCTTTGCCGTTAAAGCGAATGCGACCGTCTGTCTGCGCCACCGACAGCCGCAGCAAAGCCATGCCCAGCGTAGATTTACCAGAACCGGATTCACCGACAATCCCCAGCGTCTCGCCACGCGCTATCTCCAGATCGACGGCATCGACAGCAATAAATTCACGGCGTTTGAACCATCCCTGCTTGATAGAAAAACTGCAGCGCAGCCGCTCAGCCTGCATTAATGGCGGGCCATCCGGCGCCGCGTTTGCTACCAGTCGTTGCGGGTGGCTGGCCAAAAGCTTTCTGGTGTAAGCCTCGCGCGGTGCGGCAAACAGGGGTCGGGTATCTGCGGTTTCGATTAAACGGCCCTGCTCCATGACGCCCACGCGGTCGGCAAAGTTTCTGACCAGATTCAAGTCATGCGTGATCATCAGCACAGCCATATTTTCTTCGCGCTGTAACTGATTCAACAGCGCCAGTATCTGCACTTGGATCGTCACGTCCAGCGCCGTGGTCGGCTCGTCGGCAATCAACAATTTAGGCTTGCAAGCCAGTGCCATGGCAATCATGGCGCGCTGACGCTGACCGCCGGAGAGTTCATGCGGGTAAGACAGTGCACGCCGGGCAGGCTCGGGTATGCCGGTTTTTTCCAGCAGAGCCACGGCTCTTTTTGCCGCTTCGCGAGCGTTGATTCCTTCATGCAGCATCAAGACTTCGGCAATCTGGTTGCCGATTGTGAACAAAGGATTTAACGCCGTCATCGGCTCCTGAAAAATCATCGCCACATCTTTGCCGCGCAGACCGCGCAAGGCCGCGTCGGATTTTTTCAGAATATCGTCGCCATTGAACAAAATGCGCCCGCTGGTCTGCGCATCGGGATTGAGCTTCAATACCGATAAGGCGCTGACGGTTTTGCCGGAGCCGGATTCACCGACCAGGGCAAATTTTTCGCCGGCTTCAATCTCAAAGCTGATGTCGTTCACCACTGTCGTGCTGCCAAAGCGCACGCTCAGATTTTCAACGCGCAAGAGGCTCATGATTTTCTCCGCACGTCGAGTGCATTGCGCAAGGCTTCGCCAATATTAGTCAACAGCAGCAAGGTGATGGTCAGAACCGCAAAGGTTGACAGCGCAATCCACCAGGCATCGAGATTATTTTTTCCCTGCGCGAGTAACTCACCCAGACTCGGGGTGGAAGGCGGCACGCCAAGCCCGAGAAAATCCAGACTGGTCAGAGCCAGAATGGCCGCACTCATACGAAAAGGCAGAAAGGTCACAACAGGCGTGAGGCTATTGGGCAGCACATGGCGCCAGATGATCTGCCAGTTCGACAAACCCAGCGCACGCGCTGCCTGCACATAGTCCAGATTGCGATTGCGCAGAAAATCAGCGCGCACATAATCGGACAAACCCATCCAGCCAAACAGCGACAGCAGTAACAACAGCAAGCCTATGCTGGGCTCGAAAATCGACGCGAAAATAATCAGCAAATAAAGCTCCGGCATCGAGCCCCAGATTTCCATGAAGCGCTGAAAAAACAAATCGGTCCTGCCTGCGAAGTAGCCCTGAATCGCGCCGGTTAAGACACCCATCAGCACGCCGGTAATAGTCAGCGCTAAGCCAAACAAAATCGACACGCGAAAACCGTACAGCAAGCGCGCCACCACATCGCGTCCGCGGTCATCCGTACCCAGCCAGTTATCGCCGGTTGGCGGCGCCGGATTGGGCGACTTGGCGAAATAATTCAGTGTGTCGTAGCGATAGTGATTGATCGGGTAGATCGCCCAGTTGCCATTTTTGTGAAACTGATCCTGAATAAAGGGGTCCAGATAATCTGCCGGCGAATCAAAATCGCCGCCAAAGGATTTTTCCGAATAATCGGTCAGCACCGGAAACATCAGCTGACCGTTATAGCGCGCCACCAGCGGCCGGTCGTTCGACACCAGCTCGGCTGCCAGACTGATGGCAAACAGCACAGAGAAAATCAACAGGCTCCAGTAGCCGCGACGGCTTTGCCGAAAGCGCAACCAGACCCGCCGGCCCGGCGACACGGACAGCATTTTTTCAACAGAACTCGTCATCGCGCCAGACTTTCAAATTGCACGCGCGGATCGGCCCACACGTAACACAGGTCACCCAGTAATTTCACCACCAGGCCAATCAAGGTAAACAAATACAAGGTACCCAGCACCACCGGATAATCACGCCGCACCACAGATTCATAGGAAAGCAGACCCAGACCATCAAGCGAAAACAAGGTTTCGATCAGCAAGCTGCCAGCGAAAAATGCGCCAATGAAGGCTGCCGGAAAACCCGTCACCAGCGGAATGAGGGCATTGCGAAATACGTGCTTGTAGAGCACAGCCTGATCCGACAATCCCTTGGCACGCGCAGTCAATACATATTGTTTGCGTATCTCTTCGAGAAAAGTATTTTTGGTCAGCATCGTCATCACGGCAAACGAACCGGCGACTGAGGCCGTAATCGGCAAGGCAATGTGCCACAAGTAATCGGTGATCTTGCCCAGCCAGGTAAAGCTTTCCCAATCGTCCGAGGTCAGCCCGCGCAGCGGAAACCATTGCACGAAACTGCTGCCGGCAAACACCACCAGCAAAAACACGCCCAACACAAAACCCGGAATGGAATAACCGATCAAGACCAGCATGCTGGTCACACTGTCAAAGCGACTGCCTTCACGCACGGCCTTGGCAACGCCCAGCGGCACCGAAATGAAATAGGTCAGAAAAAAAGTCCAGAGCCCGATCGTGATTGATACCGGCAGCTTGGATTTGACCAACTCCCACACGTCCATATGATGATAAAAACTCTGGCCCAGATCGAATCGGGCAAAGCCCTTCAACATCTGCCAGAAACGCTCGGCAGGTGGTTTGTCGAAGCCATACAGGGCCTTGATTTCTGCGACCCGTTCGGCGTCAATTCCCTGACGACCGCGATACTCGGACGCGCCCGCACCGGAAGATTCACCCGCAGCGCCAGCCTGGCCTTTTTTTAATTCGATCAGGGCCTGTTCTACCGGACCACCGGGGACGAATTGAATCACGGCGAAAGTGATCGCAATCACGCCCAGCAAGGTCGGGATCATCAGCAGCAGACGTTTGGCAATGTAGGACCAGATATTCATGCTTGTCTTTACTTAAAAATAAAGTCACTGTCGTTTACAGCAAACTACCGTGGCTTGACCTGCCACCAGCTCGAGATTACATACGGGTCAGCCTGATAAAACTTGGGTGATATCTCAGGCTTGCCGAAGCGATTACGATACGCCACCCGGTGCGTGGCCGAGTACCAATGCGGCACCACAATGTACTTATGCAGCAGCACCCGGTCCAGCGCCCGCGAAGCCGCCACCAGCTGGCTACGCGAATCGGCGGCAACCAGAGCGCTGACCAGTTTATCCACCACCGGATCTTTCAGGCCCCAGGCATTATTGGAGCCTTTTTCATCTGCTGCTTTCGAGCCCAGCATGTCAAACATATCGTTGCCCGGACTGACCACGTCAGGAAAACGCACGCTGGTCATATCGAAATCAAATTCTTCCATACGTTTTTGCACAAGTGCAAAGTCAGCCGTACGCTGACGTACATTGACGCCCAGCTTTTCCAGATTGCGAACATACACCCCGATGATGCGCGAGAGTGCCGACTGATCATCCAGAATTTCAAAACTGAATACTTCGCCTTTGGCATTGCGCAGCGCGCCATCGCGATAGTTCCAGCCTGCTTGTCTGAACAACTCTCTTGCCTGCAACAGGTTCGCGCGCAAGGAAGCCGGCGGGTCAGTCCGCGGCGGCAGTGGTGTGGGACCAAAAACGGCAGGATCAAGCTGGTCGCGCAAAGGCTCCAGGAGACTCAGTTCGGCTGGCGACGGCAGACCATGCGCACCCAGTTCGGAATTGCTGAAAAAAGAATCGATACGCTCGTACTGCGAATAAAACAGCTGGCGGTTCATCCATTCGAAATCCAGCGCCAGCCCCAGTGCGCGGCGCACCCGCACATCCTGAAATTGCGGACGCCGCAAATTCATCACGAAGCCCTGCATGCCCGCGCCGTTTGAGTGCTTCAGCGTGGTCTTGATCAGTTCGCCATTGTTGAACTTCGGCCCTTTGTAGGCCCGCGCCCAGTTCTTGGCGCGGTACTCCACCACTACATCAAATTCACCGGCCATGAAGGCTTCAAGGCGGGCAACATCGTCGTTATAAAAACGGTACAAGATACGGCCAAAATTAAAGCTGCCCTTGCGCACTGGCAGGTCCGTGCCCCAGTAGGCAGGGTTGCGCTTGAAACTGATGGCACGACCCAGATCGAAACGCTCGATCAGGTAAGGCCCGCTGGCAATCGGGGCAGTGAGTTGAATTTTGTCGAACGGTGTGCCGGCTGCCCACTTGCGCGAAAACACCGGCATGCCGCCGACAATCAAGGGCAGCTCGCGGTTGGCTGATTTGAAATCAAAGCGCACCGTCAGTACGTCAATCACTTCGCAGCGTTTGACATCGGCAAAAATCATTTTGAATTGCGGCGCACCCTTTGCCACCAGCGTATCGAACGCGTATTTGACATCGTCGGCCAGCACCGCATCACCATTGTTAAAGCGCGCCAGCGGATTCAAATGAAAAGTCATGGACAAACGATCCGGCGCCAACACCATATCGTCAGCCAGCAAACCGTACATGGTGGCGACTTCGTCGGCGGAATTGATCGCCAGGGTTTCGAACATCAGGTTGGCGACGCCGGCAGCGGCCACGCCCTTCATCGAGAAAGGATTAAATTTATCGAAGCTGGTGCGCGAATCCGGATTGGCCAGATACAAATCGCCGCCCTTGGGCGCATTCGGATTGAAGTAATCGAAATGGGTAAAACCAACCGGATATTTCGGCGTGTCATAGAGGGAAAACGCGTGGGCGGCCCATGCGCTGTGAGTGGCAAGGGTGCACATCGTTAACAACAGGCTGAATAAAAATCGCATCATCCGAGTCTGGGCAGGTGAGGTGAAGAATGGCGCTTAGCATAGCGGTTTTCAGGCGAATTTGCCGCCAAAGCTGTCAGCCCCTACAATTGCGCCTTCTGCTGGCACTGCCAGCTATGGCTACCTGGAGTTTCGAATGGCATTTTTACAAGGCAAAAAAATCCTGATTACAGGCCTGTTGTCCAACCGTTCTATTGCCTACGGCATTGCGCAAGCCTGCAAACGCGAAGGCGCGGAGCTGGCTTTCACCTATGTCGGCGAGCGCTTCAAAGAGCGCACGACCGATTTCGCCAAAGAATTCGACAGCACGCTGATTTTCGATTGCGACGTTGGCAGCGATGAGCAAATTGCGGCGGTCTTTACGGAACTGGGAAAATCCTGGAGCCAGCTCGACGGTCTGGTCCACGCCATTGGTTTTGCGCCACGCGAAGCGATTGCCGGTGATTTCCTCGACGGTCTGTCACGCGAAGGTTTCCGCATTGCCCACGATATTTCCGCTTACAGCTTTCCGGCCCTGGCCAAGGCTGCGCTGCCTATGCTCTCACCCAATGCGGCGTTGCTGACGCTGTCCTATCTGGGCGCGCTAAGGGCACTGCCCAACTACAACACCATGGGTCTGGCCAAAGCTTCGCTGGAAGCCAGCGTGCGCTACCTGGCAGAGTCGCTGGGCAAACGCGGCGTGCGGGTCAATGGCATCTCGGCCGGCCCGATCAAAACGCTGGCGGCAAGTGGCATTAAAGATTTCGGCAAAATCTTAAGTTTCGTTAAAGAGAACTCGCCGCTGCGCCGCAATGTCACGCAGGAAGATGTGGGTAATGCGGCCGCGTTTTTGTTGTCCGATCTGGCGTCCGGCATTACCGGCGAAATTACCTATGTCGATGGTGGGTTTTCGCAGGTGGTGGCAGGAATGGGCGGGGAATAATTTTACGAACTTCACTGAGCCCCGATGTTCATTGGGGCTCAGTGATGGCTATGGCGTCCCCCCCCACCCGTGTAATCATTTTTCGGGATGCGCCTACATCCCCTCTCCTTCTTCTTCACGCGTTGTACTGCGACCTGCCTGCAGCAGCAAGTTCCCGATTTCAGTAAAGTGCGTGGATGTTTGGGGCGCGATGGCTTGCATATTCCTTAATAAGTCGAGCGGACCATAGCCCAAATTATTGCGAATCAGGCTCCCACCATTATCAAGAAGCAGCTGGATAATTTCGATATCTCCAGCCGATGTGGCATACATCAGCGCATTGTTGCCCACTGAATCACGCAGATTTACATCAGCACCCTGATCAATGAGCATGCGCACACAAGCTAGTTTATTCAAAACAGAAAATCGCATCAACAGGCTGGCATGGCTGACTGCTTTTTGATAGTTAACTGAAAGCCCGAACTCGAGCAACACATTGAGAATGTCCACATTGCCATTCATGTACAGCATTTCCAGCAAGTTCCCCCCCCTTGTCTGTCAATCACCACATCTTTAATGTCTTCCAGCGCATAGCGCAGCATGACCCTCAATACGTCAGCATGCCCTTGCAGCACCGCCAAACCTAAAGCACTGTAGTCATGTTTATCCCGGCGTCTTGAGCCCAGGATAGCAGTCAGCGGCGCAGCCTTTAAAAGCTGCTCCACAATGCCGGCATGTCCCATGCCACAGGCATACATCAGCGCGGTGTAGCCTTTCGAATCGCTATACGCGCTATCGGCACGGTAGTGGATTAGTTCAGCGACCATGCGTTCATTACCAACACTGACAGCAAAGCTCAGGATAGATCCGCTGCCATCCGACAGGCCGCTCAACAATTGCTTCGTGATCTCAGTGCGCAAACCCGTCAAGGACAATACGGATTTGAGAAAATCGACATCATTTTTCTCGACTGAGTTAAACAGCATCCCGCGCAAAGTATCGACATAACCAGGGTGGTCGAGACTGGCGCCATGTTGAAGAAACAGCTTCACAAGCGAAGTATTTTGCAGTTTTAATGCGTAACCAAGGAAAGTTGGTGCCCTTGACATTGGGGCTTCGGTATTGGCTCCCTTTTCAAGTAACAAGCTTAACGCGCCCGTATAGCCAGTGAGCAGACAAGACCGCATTGCGCATTCAAGCGC
>CANGAW010000030.1 GCA_947451925.1 Burkholderiales bacterium
ACGCAGAGTGGCAGCAAGTTGTTGAGGCCTGCTGCCAGTGTCAGCATTTCCTTGTCGTGGGCGATGGCCACCAGTTGCGCTACTTGGTGCTTCAGCAGTGCCGTGCAGCGGGCCGCTGTGATGTCGCTCAGACCCTGTCCCTGATACGGATCGTATCCTTCGGGCCAGTTCTTGACCCAGGCGTCGAGCTGGGCGAACGCCCCGGCAATGCTGAGGTTTTTTTGTGCGGCGCTTGCCACCTGACCCGTCCCTGCCAGGGTTTGCCACAGCGCAGGGACGTCGCCGACATACTGCATCAGTTGCTGCACAATCGGGCTGCAGACGCCGGCGTTTTCCAGTGCCTGACGAATGACGGTGTTGGCATCGACCGTCTGCTGCGCAGTGAAGGAAAACAAGTTTTGTAAGCTTGTCTGCAGGTTCGGCGCCAGGGTTTCAATCGCAAGCTCAGGCTTCAATAGGCCTCGATGGCGTAACAAGTCACCCATCAGCGGGACGACAGGATTTTGCTTGCCATCCGCCTCGCCACCATGACTAAGCAGTAATTCAAGCAGCGCCAGATTGCCCACCTTAATGGCGATCTGGGTCGCATTTTTTTTGCCCTGACAAAAATTGACTTCTGCGCCATTGTTCAACAGCAGTCTGACGATGTCGACATGCTTTCTGTCGGTAGCAATCAACAGCGCCGTGTCGCCATGTTCACCCATCTGATCCGGATCGGCGCCCTGCTCCAGCAAGACTTGAACAATGGCTGTGTGCCCTTCTTGCACCGCAAAGAGTAAGGCATGCCAATCTTCTACGTCCGTCTGATTGACGTCGATACCGGCGTTGAGCAGCCGCTTAACGAGTTTGTCATGGCCATTTGTGGCGGCGAGCATCAACGCGTTTTTGCCTTCTTCATCAGCAGCATGCAGATTGGCACCCTTGCCCAGCAAAATATGCACAGCCGCATCATGTCCATTTGTGGCGGCATGCAGCAATGCAGTCTGCCCTTCCTCGTCCGTCGCCTCAATCTTGGCACCGGCGTTGAGCAGTAGATTGACGACTTCAGCCTGACCATGGGCTGCGGCCAGCATCAGTGGCGTTTGATTATCCAAAGAAATAACATGCAGACTGGCCCCCTTGCTGAGCAAGGCTGCAACGATGGCGGCATTTCCTCCGCGCGCAGCAAGAAACAAGGCAGTCCAAGCTGCAAAGTCCTTGGCATCAATCGCCACGCCGGCGGTGAGCAATAGATTGACCACATCAGCGTGACCACTGGCTGCGGCGAGCATCAATGGCGTTCTGCCATAAGCGCCAACAAAATGCGGACTGGCTCCCTTGCTGAGCAAGGTTTCAACGATGGCGAGATGGCCGGCTTCAATCGCCACCATCAGTAGTGTTGAGCCATTCTCGTCAACGGCATTCAAATCAAACTGCTCGCTGGCCAGAATCTGTTTCAACAAGGTCAGATCAGCGGCCAGAATGGCTTGGTTCAATTGCTGGCGCACGGTCGGCATGGCCATTCCCGCCGTTGACTGTACTTCGTCGCGTGACACCAGCTGCATGTTGGCGACTTCCTCGGGCTCTGCTTCGATGCGGCTTTTTTTGGCGGGATTCATCTGCTCCAGCTCACCTGGCTCTTCCTCGCGCTGACGTTTCGCAGCCTGCGTATCGGTAGAGTCGGATTCTGCGTCGGATTGCGTATCAGCCTGGCTATCGTCGTCGGTGTCGAGATCGATTTCAGGATGCAGCCGCTGCGGACTGCGTGCCCGCATCTGCGGTGCAGGATCGGGCTCAGGCTCAGGAGCTGCAACAGGATTGTTGCGCTGTTGATCGTACCAGCGCTGAATATCAGGATTGGACGATGAAGTATTGGCGTTCAGATCGGGGCGCATGGTTTGCAGATTCCTTAGAGTGAATTGACCGGCTGTTGCCGGAAAAGCCTGCTTAGGTAACTGCAAACTTCAGACAGTTCGCATTAACAATCCTGCTCACAAAAAAACATCGACGCCGCAGCGTCGATGCTTATTCCGCTTACACCCGATTGGTTTTACTGGTTGTTGACAACGAGTCTGGGCTCGCCCAGGCTCAGGCGCTGTCTGACTGACCTTGTAATGCCTTCGGCGTCGAGCCCGCACTGGGCCAGCAATTGCTGCACATCGCCGTGATCAATAAATTTGTCCGGCAAGCCCAGTTGCAGCAGCGGCCGCACGATGCCAGCTGCGGCCAGTGCTTCAGCCACGGCTGAACCGGCGCCACCCATGATCGCACCTTCTTCAATGGTGACGATCAGTTCATGGCTGGCGGCTAATTGCGCCACCAGTTGCGCATCAAGCGGCTTAATGAAGCGCATGTTGGCTACCGTGGCATTCAAGGCTTCAGCGGCTTTCAGCGCCGGTGCCAGCATGGTGCCAAAGGCGAGAATGGCGACCCGGCTGCCCTGACGACTCATGACGCCCTTGCCCATTGCTATTGGCGACAGCGCAGGATCAATGACCGCACCCGTGCCGGCACCACGCGGATAACGCACCGCTGCCGGACCGGGATATTGATAGGCCGTGGTCAGCATTTGCCGACATTCATTTTCATCGCTGGCGGCCATCACCACCATATTGGGAATGCAACGCAGGAACGCCATGTCGTAATTGCCGGCGTGAGTGGCCCCATCAGCACCGACTAATCCGGCGCGGTCGAGCGCAAAGGTGACATCCAGATTTTGCAAGGCCACGTCATGAATCAGCTGATCATAAGCGCGCTGCAAAAAGGTGGAGTAAATCGCCACTACCGGTTTCATGCCTTCGCAAGCCATGCCGGCGGCGAAGGTCACCGCATGCTGCTCAGCGATGCCGACGTCGTAATAACGGCCGGGGAATTGTTGTTCGAACCTGACCATGCCCGAGCCTTCGCGCATGGCCGGCGTAATAGCAACCAGTTTGTCGTCGGCTGCAGCCATGTCACAGAGCCAGTTGCCAAAGACCTGGGTGTAGGTCATTTTGCTGACGGTGGGCTTGATGCCTTCGCTGGGGTTGAATTTGCCCGGGCCGTGATACAGCACCGGGTCGGCTTCAGCCAGCTTGTAGCCCTGACCTTTTTTGGTCACCACATGCAGAAACTGCGGCCCCTTCAGGTGCTTGAGATTTTGCAGGGTCGGAATCAGGGATTCCAGATCATGGCCGTCAATCGGGCCGATGTAGTTGAAGCCAAATTCTTCAAACAAGGTTGCTGGTACTAACATGCCCTTGGCATGTTCTTCGAATTTTTTTGCCAGCTCGCGCATGGACGGCGGCAATACCGATTTGCCGACATTTTTTGCCGCGGCATAAAATTTGCCCGACATCAGACGCGCAAGATAACGGTTCAGCGCACCGACCGGTGGCGAGATCGACATGTCGTTGTCGTTCAGGACCACCAGCAAATTAATATCATCGTACACACCGCCATTGTTCAGGGCTTCAAAGGCCATGCCGGCTGTCATGGCACCGTCGCCGATGACGGCGACAGCATGACGGCTTTCGCCTTTGGTGCGCGCAGCCAGCGCCATGCCGAGCGCTGCTGAAATGGAAGTCGACGAATGCGCGGTGCCAAAGGTGTCGTAGACACTTTCGTCGCGCCGCGGAAAACCGGACAGCCCGCCATACTGGCGCAAGCTAGCCATGCGGTCGCGCCGGCCAGTTAAAATTTTATGCGGATAGGTCTGATGACCCACATCCCAGACGATACGATCTTCCGGTGTATTAAAGACGTAATGCAGCGCGATGGTCAGCTCGACCGTGCCCAGATTGGAGGACAAATGCCCGCCCGTCTGCGATACGGAATCCAGCAAATAGGTGCGCAGCTCAATGGCCAGTTGATGCAGCTCGGGCCGTGTCAAATTGCGCAGTGCTGCCGGATCATTAATTTGTTGAAGTAATTTCATGGTGGGTATTTTACGTCCTGCGCTGGACAATCAGATCAGCCAGCTCTCGCAACCGCTCGGCACCGTCGCCAAAAGGCAGCAGCGCACGGTGGGCATCGAGGCGTAATTTTTCAGCCAGTACCTGCGACGCTTCCAGCCCCAGATGCGAGACATAGGTGGGCTTGTTGTTGGCTGCGTCTTTACCGGCGGTCTTGCCCAGAGTTGCCGAATCGGCAGTGGCATCCAGTATGTCGTCGACCACCTGAAACGCCAGCCCGACTGCGGCCGAGTAAGCCTGCAAGGCAGCGACTTCGGCGGCCAGCAGGGTTTTGCCGGACAAGGCGCCCAGCATGACGGCCGCTTCCAGTAGCGCGCCGGTTTTCAGTTTATGCATCTGCTCCAGTTCGGCCAGTGACAAGGCCTGACCGACCGCCGCCAGATCAATCGCCTGCCCGCCGCACATGCCACGCGAGCCGGAAGCCAGCGCCAGTGTCGACAACATGGCCACTTTGCGCGCCGGCTCGGCATTACCCTGGGTCAGAATGGTAAAGGCCTGCGCCTGCAGTGCGTCGCCCACCAGCAGCGCGGTAGCTTCGTCAAATTGCTTATGTACAGTCGGCTTGCCGCGACGTAGTGCGTCGTCGTCCATGCAGGGCATGTCGTCATGGACCAGTGAGTAAGCGTGAATCATTTCAACAGCAGCGGCCGCACGCGCCATGCTCTGCGCATCGGCATCGAATAATTCACCGGCGGCATACACCAGGAGCGGTCGCACACGCTTGCCGCCGTCAAGGACGGCGTAATGCATGGCCTGATGCAAACGCGCCGGCGGCTCAGACGCTGGCGGCAAAAATGTCAGCAGCGTGGCTTCCATCTCGGCTTGCACGGCTTGCCGCCATTGCGCAAAGTCGCGCCGCATCAGGCGTCCTCCGCACCATCGAGTTCGAAGGGCTTCAACATGTCGCCCTCGAGGATTTTGACCTGCCGCTCGACTTTTTCCAGCTGGGCTGCGCATTGTTTAACCAGTTCGGAGCCGCGCTGATAAGCCGCCACCGAGGCTTCCAGCGGCAATTCGCCGGCCTCCATGCGGGCGACGAGTTGTTCAAGCTCTTGCATCGCTTCTTCGAAGGAGACAGCAGGCTGGGTCGTGTCCGGTTTTTTCGGCATAGTGGTCAGATATAAAGAAGACCGGCTATTTTAGTGCAAACCGCTGACAATACCGCCATCGTCGGGTGGATTGTTTGCGAATTGAAAATGATCGGACTGGACACTAAAAAAGGGTCGGGTATAATTCGCGACCTTTCCAAAAATTCCTCTTCGTTATTGAATCAAGGTTTTTGCGGATTCTTTCTCTCTTAGGTTGGTGCAAATTAATTTGGGGGTGGAGATGTCCGATCTGGCCAGTCTCTCTAGACTAGCGCGATCCAACGCGCAGCTTCCAGTCAGCGTTTATTTCGATGACGCGTTATTGAAGCAAGAAGTTCAACAGCTATTCAAGCAGGGCCCGCAATACGCAGGCCATGAACTCATGGTGCCCAATGTGGGCGACTATGCAGCGCTCGCATGGGAAAACGAAGGCCGCATTCTGGTACGCAATCCGCAAGGCGTGGAGTTGCTGTCCAACGTCTGCCGCCATCGTCAGGCCAAAATGCTGTCCGGTCGCGGACACGCCAACAATATCGTCTGCCCCCTGCATCGCTGGACCTACGACCTCAAGGGTGAGCTGATAGGCGCGCCGCATTTTGGCGAAACCCCTTGCCTGAATTTGTCGCAAACCAAACTCAATCGCTGGAATGGTTTGCTATTTGAAAACAATGGCGTCGATGTCGCTGCGATGCTGAAAAATCTGACTGTCACCAAAGACATTGATTTTTCCGGCTACCTGCTCGACCACGTCGAAGTGCATGACTGCGACTACAACTGGAAATCCTTCATCGAGGTCTACCTCGAGGATTATCACGTTGAGCCCTTCCATCCCGGGCTGGGCAGCTTCGTTGCCTGCGACGATCTGCGCTGGGAATTCGGCCAGGGTTATAGCGTGCAGACCGTTGGCGTCAATCAGGCATTGCAAAAGTCCGGCTCGCCGGTGTATCGCAAATGGCAGGAAGAAGTGCTGCGTTTCCGTCAGGGCGAAACACCGCCCTATGGCGCGATCTGGCTCACGCTCTATCCCAACATCATGATTGAGTGGTATCCGCATGTGCTGGTGGTGTCCACCCTGTGGCCCAAGGGCACGCAAAAAACCCAGAACGTGGTCGAGTTTTACTACCCTGAAGAAATCGTGCTCTTCGAGCGCGAATTCATCGCCGCCGAGCGCGCCGCCTACATGGAAACCTGTGTCGAGGATGATGAAATCGCGCTGCGTATGGACGCCGGCCGTCGCATCCTGCTCGACCGCGGCGTCAATGAAGTCGGCCCTTACCAGTCGCCGATGGAAGACGGCATGCAGCATTTCCATGAGTGGTATCGCAGCCAGATAGCGCTGTAAGCCGTAATGCAATCTTTATGGATGCTGTTTGCCAGCTTCGTCTTCGCCATCATGGGCGTGTGCGTCAAGCTGGCATCCATCACCTGCTCCACGTCTGAAATCGTCATGTGCCGCGGTGTGGTCGGCATGTCGCTGATTTTTGCGCTGACCAAACTGCAAGGCGGCAGCCTGAAAACTACCTTGCCCTGGCATCATGCGTGGCGTGGCCTGGTTGGCGTGACCGCCTTGTGGCTCTGGTTTTTTGCCATCGGCCAGTTGCCGCTGGCCGCAGCCATGACGCTCAACTACATGGCGCCGATCTGGATCGCCGCCATCATGTTTACCGTGGGCTGGTGGCAGGGTCAGCGGCGCTTCGCCTGGGGACTGGCCGGGGCTATTGGCACCAGCTTCATCGGCGTGGCGCTGCTGCTCAAACCCACCATCCATGCCGAACAATGGCTGGGTGGTGTAACGGCACTGATCTCCGGCTTTCTTTCTGCACTCGCTTATATTCAAGTCAAAAAACTGGGCCAGCTCGGTGAGCCGGAATACCGGGTGGTGTTTTATTTTTCTGCCAGCGGCGTGTTGGCGGGACTACTCAGCGGTGTCGTCGACAGCCTGCTGCAAACCGGCCATGCGCAGGTTTTGCATAGCCTGACCCTGCATGAGCTTGGCCTCTTGCTGGCCATTGGCCTGACCGCCACCATGGCGCAAGTGGCCATGACCCGTGCTTACCGTTTGGGTGCCATGCTCGTCACCGCCAACCTGCAATACACCGGTATTGTGTTCTCCAGCATCTGGGGCATCCTGATCTGGGGCGATCATTTATCCTTGTCTGGCTGGCTGGGCATTGCCATCATTTTAGGCAGCGGCGTAGCGGCCACTTATTATCATGTGCGAGCCAGCAGCAAATAACACATCCTGGAGACTCTGATGCCTTTCACCACCCTGATTTCAGCCGCCGAACTGCGCCAGCATCTGAACGACCCGACTTTTTTGATCTTCGATTGCCGTGGTGACTTAAGCGACCCCAAAGCCGGTGCTGCTGCCTTTGCCAGCGGCCACATTGCGGGGGCGCAGTATGCCAACCTCGACATGGATCTGTCCGACAAAACAGCCGGCCCCAACGGTGAATTTCGCGGTCGCCATCCACTGCCCACAGCGGCACAATTCATTGAAACCTTACGCCGCTGGGGCGTGCAGCCGGATTCGCAAGTGGTGGTCTATGACGCGCATGGCGGCATGTTTGCGTCACGGCTATGGTGGATGCTGCGCTGGATTGGACATGCACAGGTGGCGCTGCTTGATGGCGGCCTGCCTGCGTGGCTGGCAGAAGGCGGCACAATAACGACGACCACCGTATCCCGGCCACACGGCAGCATCAGCCTGAAGCCATCACTGACCCCTGTGGTGTCGGTGGATGAGGTGGTAGCCAACCTCGGTAGCGCCAAGCGCCTGGTGATTGATGCCCGTGCGGCAGACCGCTTTCGCGGCGAAAACGAAACCATCGATCCGGTAGCTGGCCATATTCCGGGCGCTAAAAATCGCTTCTTCAAAGATAATTTGCAGGCCAGCGGGCTGTATAAGCCGGCAGAACAATTGCGGCAAGAATTTCAAGCCCTGATTGACAGCCCAGAAGCCACCATCATGCAATGCGGCTCGGGTGCCTCAGCCTGCCAGAATTTGCTGGCGATGGAAATCGCCGGACTGTCCGGTGCGGCTTTGTATCCGGGTTCATGGAGTGAATGGTCGGCTGACCCAGACCGGCCAGTGGCGACGGGCAGTGAGCGTTAAGACTGCCGGTTTTTTAATGCAGATGGGCGTGCTGCGTCAGCAGCACGACTAAGCCCACACCAAAGGCGATCAAAATAAATTGCGGCACAGATTCGCGCAGCGTTGCGCGTCTTTGCATTTGCGGCATCAGGTCACTGACGGCAATGTAAATAAAACCGGACGAAGCCAGCACCAGCACATAGGGAATCGCTTCCATGCCGCTACCCAGTGTGTAATAGCCAACCAGACCACCAACGACTGCCATCAGGCTGCAGATCAGGTTGAAAATATAGGCGCGCAGTTTGCTGAAACCGGCATTGAGCAAAACAATGAAGTCACCAATTTCTTGCGGGATTTCATGGGCAATGATGGCCAAGGCGGTAATCAGACCCAGCTTGGGGTCAGCCAGAAAAGCCGCAGCGATCAGGATGCCGTCGGTAAAATTATGCAGGCCGTCACCAACCAGAATCATCCAGCCGGCATGACCGGCTTCATGCGCATCATGACCGTGCGCATGACCGTGGCCATCGCCCTCGTAATGATGCGAGTGACGCAAAATCGCAAATTTCTCCAGCAGGAAAAAGCCGAGCAAACCGGCCAGCAAGGTAGCGAACAGCGCGTGAATATTGGCGCCTGATTCAAAGGCTTCGGGCAAGGCATGCAGCAGCGAGGTCGACAGCATGATGCCGACGGACAAGCTGACCATGCGCTCGACCATTTTCGACAGCAGGCTGTAGGAAAAAAAGGCGGCGGCAGAAATACTGATCAGGCCGGCCACGGTGGTGGCCAGCAAAATGGATGACAACGTTGAATTAATTTTTAGCCCCGGATAGTGCAAAAAGCAACGCGATTAGACCATAGGGCAGTACTTTGGGCAATTCGGCAAATGGCGTAGGTGCTTTGTAATGCTGCTATACACCGTGTGCGGAAAACCATTTGGTCGCACGCAGCCAGCCATCTTTGGCGTCGGCTTCGACATAGCTGGGCCGGTAATCCGCATGAAAAGCATGACCCGCTTCGGGGTAGACGACAAATTCGGCACCACTCTTGCCCTTGGCCAGTTCGGCCCGCATACGCTCAACCGACTCCAGCGGAATGCTGCTGTCCTTGCCGCCATACAGACCCAGCACCGGCACCCGCAGTTGTGCGGCATGATCAATCGGATTGGTCGGCTGCAGCGGCGTTTTGTCTTGCACCAGCTTGCCGTACCAGGCAACGCCGGCTTTAATCTGTGGATTGTGCGCCGCGTATAGCCAGGTGATGCGGCCGCCCCAGCAAAAGCCGGTGATCCCCATGCGGCTGGCGTCGCCGCCATGCGCAGCGGCCCAGACAACGCAGGCATCGAGGTCTTGCATCACTTGCGCGTCGGGTACCTTGACGATGATGTCTTTGAACAGCTCAGGGATAGAAGTGTAAGCAGTCGGGTCACCCTGACGACCAAACAAATCCGGCGCAATCGCCAGATAACCGAGCTTGGCAAAGCGTCGCGCAATGTCGGCAATGTGCGCGTGCACGCCAAAAATTTCAGAGACCACCAGAATCACCGGCAGCGACTGCTTGGTGGCAGGGCGGGCGACATATACCGGCATGCTGAAGTCACCCGATCTGATGTTGACGGTGCCGGCATCAAGCCCGCTGCTATCAGTCAGGATCGTGGCCTCGGTCAGGGTGGGCAGCACAGCGGCAGCAAAGCCTGCGCCGATTGAGGTTTGCAGAAAATCGCGTCGGTCCATTATGTTTTCCCTGGCTTGTTGGTTCACGCTGCTACCGTCGGCCCGATGAAAATCGGGACCCAGTGTCTTTCGTTAATCACATCCATTAATGCGCCTGCTCCCAGTTCGGTCCCACCCCTACTTCCGCCACCAACGGCACCTTCAATTGCGCAACACCCGCCATTAATTTCGGCAGCTGCTCACGCACCAGCGCCAGCTCTGATTCGGGCACATCGAGCACCAGTTCATCATGCACCTGCATCACGATCAGTGCAGCCAGCTTCGAGTCAGCCAGCCAGTTCTGCACCGCGATCATGGCCAGCTTGATCAGGTCCGCTGCCGTGCCCTGCATAGGCGCATTGATTGCTGCGCGCTCGGCGCCCTGACGACGCGGGCCGTTGGGCGAATTAATTTCAGGCAGCCACAAACGCCGGCCAAACACGGTTTCTACATAGCCTTGCGACTTGGCTTGCTGGCGCACGTCATCCATAAACTGCTTCACGCCCGCAAAACGGGTGAAATATTTTTCCATGTACATCTGCGCTGCAGCCCGCTCTACCCCCAGATTACCGGCCAGACCAAAGGCGCTCATGCCATACATCAAACCAAAGTTAATCACCTTGGCATAACGGCGCTGCTCACTCGTGACCTCGCTGAGCCCCACGCCAAAAATTTCCGCCGCCGTGGCGCGGTGAATGTCTTCACCGGCAGCAAAGGCACGCAGCATATGATCGTCGCCCGACAAGTGAGCCATGATGCGCAACTCGATTTGCGAGTAGTCGGCTGAAATGATGACGTTGCCGGGCGCTGCGATAAAGGCTTCACGTATGCGACGGCCTTCAGTGGTTCGGATAGGAATATTTTGCAGATTCGGTTCATTCGACGACAGCCGGCCGGTGACGGCGATTGCCTGTCCATAATTGGTATGCACGCGACCCGTGGCCGGGTTCACCATGCGCGGCAATTTATCGGTGTAGGTGGACTTCAGCTTAGTCAAACTGCGGTAATCGAGCAAGACCTTGGGCAGCGGATAGTCCTCCGCCAGTTTTTGCAGCACTTCTTCATCCGTTGACGGCGTGCCGCCCGGGGTTTTTTTCACCACCGGCAGTTTGAGTTTATCGAAGAAAATTTCGCCGATTTGTTTGGGTGAATTCAGATTAAACGGCTGGCCGGCCAGCTCGTAAGCCTGCTTTTCAATATCGAGCATGCGATGGCCCAGCTCGGCCGATTGCTTGCCCAAGAGTTCGCTGTCTATCAGTACGCCATTGCGCTCAATCTGCTGCAGCACAACCGAGGTCGGCATTTCAATGTTTTCGTAAATGAAGCGCAGCTTCTCATTAGCGGCAATGCGGGGCCACATTGCCTGATGCAGTTGCAAAGTAACATCGGCATCTTCTGCCGCGTATTCGGTGGCCCGTTCAATGCCGACCTGATCGAAGCCGATTTGCGACGCGCCTTTGCCGCAGACTTCCTGGTAACTGATGGTTTTTTTATCCAGCCAGCGCAAGGCCAGACTATCCATGTCATGGCTCTTGTGCGACTCCAGTACATACGACTGCAGCAGCGTGTCATGCACGATGCCTTGCAATTGAATGCCATGGTTGGCAAAAATATGGCTGTCGTATTTCAGGTGCTGACCCAGCTTGGGTCTGGCGGGATTTTCCAGCCATGGTTTCAGTATCGTCAGCACGCGCTCACGCGACAACTGCTCGGGCGCGCCCGGATAGTTGTGGGCCAGCGGTATATAGGCCGCAATGCCGGGCTCGACACACAAGGAAATGCCGACCATCTGCGCCCGCATCGGGTCCAGCGAAGTGGTTTCGGTGTCAACCGCGGTCAGCGATGCTGCGTCGATCACAGCCAGCCATTGCGCCAATTGTGCCTCGGTCAGCACCGTCTCATAACGGGTTTCAGCGGGCGCTGTGGCAGCAAACAAGGCACCCTGCGCTTCTGGTTGTTCAGCTGGCTGTGCAGAAGAAGCTTGCGCAGCAGGGGCAGCAAGTTTGCTGCTGAGTTCGCGCAGCCAGGTGCGAAAACCCATGCGGGTAAAAAATGCCAGCAGCGCGGCTTCATCTTCTGCTGACTGGACCAGTGAAGTCTCAATGGTCTGCATGTGTCCATCCAGATCGCAATCGCATTTGACTGTCACCAGCGTACGCGCCTGCGGCAGCCAGTCCAGTGCTTGACGCAAATTGGCGCCAACCACGCCGCCAATATCATTGGCATGGCTGATGACGCCATCAAGGGAGTCATATTGGGTCAGCCATTTAACGGCGGTTTTGGGGCCGACTTTTTCAACGCCGGGTACGTTGTCAACGGTGTCGCCGATCAGGCTCAGGTAATCCACGATGCGCTCGGGCGGCACGCCAAATTTGGCAATCACGCCGGCGCGATCGAGCTTTTCATTACTCATGGTATTGATCAGCGTGACCTTGT
Organism: Burkholderiales bacterium; assembly: GCA_947451925.1. Taxonomy (GTDB): domain Bacteria; phylum Pseudomonadota; class Gammaproteobacteria; order Burkholderiales; family Burkholderiaceae_D; genus Pernthalerella. Next base: position 12,263 of record CANGAW010000030.1, read on the forward strand.
CATTGACCAGTTGCGCTAAGTCTTTGTCGCCAGTCGAGATCACGGTGGACAGGCCGGCTGCCGTGGCTTGCACGGCCAGCGTGCCAATGACGTCGTCGGCTTCTATGCCTTCCACCATCAGGATCGGCCAGCCCATCGCCCGCACGGCTTCATGAATGGGCACAATTTGCAGCGCCAGATCTTCTGGCATGGAAGCCCGCTGGGCTTTGTAGTCGGCGTACAAGTCATCGCGGAAGGTCTTGCCTTTTGCGTCGAAGACACAGGCAATGTATGCTGCATCGTAATCTTGCCGCAAGCGACGCAGCATGTTGATCATGCCGTAGATAGCTCCCGTCGGCGCACCTTCAGCGTTGCGCAAGTCGGGCATAGCGTGAAATGCCCGATACAGATAGCTCGAACCGTCCACCAGCAACAGGGTTTTATTCATATGGAAAGCGATAGAAAAAATGTGCCGCGCCTGCGGCAGTTGAACGATATCGAGCGGGCCACGTCTCGCAAGGCCAGTGAGTCGTGGCAAATGTTCACGATTATGGCAGAGTTCATTGACGCTGCCGAACGACTCTCCGAGGTGCATCCGGCCGTGTCCTTGTTCGGCTCGGCACGCATCTCACCTGCGCACCCTAGCTATGCGGTGGCCGTTGATATTGCCCGTCGTCTGTCGGACGCCGGCTTTGCGGTGATTTCAGGCGGTGGCCCGGGCATCATGGAAGCGGCCAACAAGGGCGCGTTCGAAGGCAAGTCGCCTTCGATTGGCCTCAATATCGAACTGCCACACGAACAGGTGACCAATAGCTGGCAAAACATTTCCCTGTCGTTTCGTCATTTTTTTGCGCGCAAAGTCGCCTTCGTCAAATACGCCGACGCCTATGTAGTGCTGCCGGGCGGCTTTGGCACGCTGGACGAACTAAGCGAAGTGCTGGCACTGATCCAGACCGGCAAGACGCGGCGCATTCCGGTCATTCTGGTCGGTACCAGCTTTTGGAGTGGCTTGCTGCAATGGTTTCGCGACCGGCTAGTCGGTGACGGCATGATCAGTGCGCAAGACATGGAATTAATCCAGCTCATTGATGAGCCGGCCAATATTGTCGATGCCATTTTTGCCTTCTATGAAGAACGCGATATCGTACCGAGCGAGACCGAGTCGCCACCGCACTCCTTCCTGTGACCGATGCAACCGGATGGTTTGCTAAAATAGCGGATATGTTGCGCACAAACCTGCACGCAACGCATCCCGAGGCCGCATCATGAATCCGCATTCACTTTCTCCAGCACGCTATTTGTCGCGAGTCCGTTGGCTGTTTGCGATTGAGCTGATGGCCATGACTATGGGCATGGCGGCCAATGCAGGCAATCCGGAAAAACTCGAACCGCTGCCAGATGCCGGCGAGCCCGTGACCACACTAGCCAAACCCGCCAGCCAGCAAGAGATTACCCAAACACGTGAACAAAATGCCGTCACTTCGGTGCGCGTCAAAAAGGGTGACAACACGTATTACGTGACCCCCACTGAACAAGTCAATGAAAGTCAGGCCGGCGGCAAGGCAGCGCAATGGGAAATTTTCGAATTCAGGCCGCGTAACAAAAACACGGTGCCGCCAGCAAAGCACTAAGTAACCCGTCACCAGATTGTTCTGGTCTTTCTTTATTTTTGATCCTTAGTCCGGTTTTTGTACTTATGGCAGTTTTTACACCAGTTAGTCTGGAAGATCTGATCCCCTGGGCTGCACAATTTCCAATTGGTCGCGTTCATGCCGTCAAAGGCATTGCCTCCGGCATTGAGAACAGTAATTTTTTTATCAGCACCGACAGCGGCGAATATGTACTGACCATCTTTGAAAAGCTGCGCTTCGAGCAGCTGCCGTTTTACTTGAACCTGATGCGACATCTGGCCGAGCGCGACGTGCTGGTGCCGGCGCCAATTGCCAGTAATCGCGGTGAAATCATCACGCCCCTGCATGGCAAACCCGCCTCCATCGTCACCCGCCTGCATGGCGACTGGCAGCCTGCACCCGGTCCGGTACACTGCGCTGAAGTCGGCAGCATGCTGGCAAAAATGCATCTGGCAGCCAAGGACTATGCGCTGTACCAGCCGAACCTGCGCGGTCTGAGCTGGTGGAACGAGACCACACCGGTGGTACTGCCTTTTCTGTCAGCAGATAACGCGGCGCTGCTGCGCGCAGAGATGCATTTTCAACAGGCCTTCGCTGCCTCCGACACCTATCATGCGCTGCCCAACGGCCCCATTCATGCAGACCTGTTTCGCAATAATGTAATGTTTGACGGCGAGCGTCTGAGCGGCTTTTTTGATTTTTATTTTGCCGGCTGCGACACTTGGTTGTTTGATGTGGCCGTGACCGTCAATGACTGGTGCATTAATCTGGCAACGGGCACTACCGACCCCTTGCGCGCAGAAGCACTGCTCAAAGCCTATGCTGCGCAGCGGCCGTTCACCAGTGCCGAACAACACGCATGGCCGGCCATGCTGCGCGGTGCGGCGCTGCGTTTCTGGCTGTCGCGCCTGTTTGATTTTTATTTGCCGCGCGAGGCCGAAATGCTCAAGCCGCACGACCCGACGCATTTTGAACGCATACTGCGTCATCGCATTAATCACGCCGTCATGGCCTTACCCTGAAGATGGAAAAAATACCTGCCAATACCGGCATTAGCTGGATACGACAAGGCTTTGCCTTGTTTCGCAAACAGCCGGCTGAACTCTGCATGCTGTTTTTGCTCTACATGCTGCTGATGTTTTCGCTGTCCATGATCCCGCTCATTGGTCAGTTACTGCCGCTGTTATTGGTACCGGTCTTTTCCATGGCCTTCATGCAGGCTTGCGTGGACATCGAATCCGGCAAAAAAGTCCGGCCCAGCCTGTTGTTAACCGGATTTCGCTCCCCCGCCTTAGGCAGCTTGCTGCGTCTGGGCGGGCTGTACTTGATTGCCGCCGTCGCCGCCGTGGCCGCCTCGGCTCTGATCGATGGCGGCGTGTTCTGGCAACTGATGACCGGGCAATTGCAGCCTGAACAGCAAAAAGTCCAGGTCGCAGGACTGCCACTGGCGATCCTGTTTGCCGGTCTGGTCTACCTGCCTTTTTCAATGGCGTTCTGGCATGCGGCACCGCTGGCGACCTGGCAAAAAATGGGCTTGTTCAAGGCCATCTTTTACAGCTTTTTTGCCGTGCGTCGTTGCGGCATGGCCTTCCTCACTTACGGCCTGGGCTGGATTGTGGTGGGCGTGGCTTTGCCCGCTTTGATCAGCGCCCTGCTTTCCCTGTTGATTGGTGAATCCACCTTCGCCATGATGGTACTGATGCCGGCCTCCGTCATTCTGACGGTCGTCATGTACTGCTCGTTTTACCCTACCTATGTCCAGGTGTTTGGACGACCCGGGTCGATTTCCGTTACCGTCTGAATCTTCTGCGTCCTGCTTGACTGTTTTCGCTTGGCGGAAACAGTGCCTCATCCCGTTGATCCTCATCAACAATAAGTGGATGACAACGTCCGCTTATGGAACAGCTGCAATCAGGTGCCTACCTATTGCCTGCAGCCTTCACGAGCAGAGGAAAACATGCATAGCACCGGACGAAGCGCAGACACCGCACGCAGCACCGATCGTGTGCTGATGGATTTCGAAATCTTTGATTCCAAAGACAACAATATCGACAAAATTTTTATCCGCAACGCAGAGACGCATAAATTGACGGGGCTACTCCAGGGCATAGCACCCGATTTATTTGCGATGAAAGCGAAAGCCCGCGTGCTGTCGATGCTGGCCGCGAAATTTCCCCATGTCGTATTGGTGCAAAAATTCATCACCAATGCAAAAAAAAGTGAATCCGGAAAATTGTATGAACAGGAAGTCCTTGATCTGATTGCACAGGCAAGCTTGTCGCCAACAGGCTCCAATACCGCTCGTAAGCAAACATCCAGCGCAAGCAGCCCAAGCCTCAGTGATGCGTTCATTAAGCAGCTGACCGAGATCTATCTCAATGACGGGGAAAAATTAACAGCCATGCTCATGCGCACAGAGCTTGGCACGACCGAAGACGGAAAAAGAGAAATTCAGGCATTGGACAACTTATTCAAAGGGAGAACAATCGACACCTACCGCTTAAGTAGTCTCAAGGAGTACATGGAAAAAAATCCATCAGGATTTCATTCAGCATTAACAAATAAAGTAACGCACATTGTTGAGCAAGCATTATCTAAAAAAGAAGACGTGACTAACATCACAACAATACAAACGCCGGTTTTGCCGCCAGCCTCCTCTTCATCAAGCAAGTCGAATCTACCTTTACCGCCTGTACAGAAAAAAATTGCCACCGAAGAGATTGTTGGCTTGATTGATGCGCTTTCCCAAATAAAGCCGCCTGGGCCTGAGACGGAATATTTTTTATCCTTATTCACGGATGTGCCGCATATTTATGAGCCTGCAGCAGAGACTAGTTTGCACGCTATTTTTATAAAAAAAATACCCGCTTTAAAATTGAAAATCCCTGCTTACCTTGGGCCAGTTCTTGACCAACTCGCAAAGGAACTCGATCAGTGCAAAAACAATCCGCGCAATACGTGGCAGACAGCGAAGGCATATCGATCCTTAACCAAATCAAACACGTCGCCTGTCCTCATCAATCGTTCGCCAACAAGCGAGTCAGCACTAATTAAATCCTATTTCGGCAAGCCGGAGCAGCAGAAATCCGATATTACTAAACAGCGGATGGAGAACTTGGAAGCAGCGAAAAAAACCAACATTCGATTAGAAATAATGAATCAGCCTGAATTCCGGCTACCCGCCCATCACACGGCTCTACGCGCATTTTTGCCCTTTCTGACCGGGGAAGCAGCCATCACGAAACACAGTCAAAAACGGCTATATGTGGTCCTCAATCAGCTTCCTTTCATCATGACAAAGCTCAGCCCGGAAACCAGAGACACCTGTTTGGACGCCGAAGATCGCTGCATGAAAGCACTGGAAAAATTTGAGCACGCAAAGCCACTAAAAAATCGCAAGCTCCATAGCGAACTGAGTCGCGCGCTGTATAAGCTGACAAATAGCTCACTGTCGGTCGCGTATTTTATTGACCACGTAGAGTCTGGCACTACCGTCATAGACCGATCTGCCTATTGGCGGCTTGATGATTTCGTCAAACGCAAAAGTGCAGCAGCAAGAGCTGCGCTGGCGCCTGAGTTGCACGCCGAATTTGATTTGCAGCTGAAAAATCTGCAAGCCTTGCTGGATGCAGGGCGTGATGAGATGACCGCGCTAGCTTAAGTCAATGCGGGCAAGACGCCGGGCCCCGATAAAAATCGGTTCCCGGCGTCTTTGCTTTTATTCCTGACGAGTCTTAGCCCACCTTCTCCAGCTTGGCGATGCCCAGATCCAGCAGCTTCATGCCGCTGCGGCCGAAATTGATATTGGCACGGGCCTGCGTTCCGCTGCCTTCTATGTCCACAATTACGCCTTCACCAAACTTCTGATGAAACACGGTCTCGCCGATTCGCCAGCCGGTATCGCGTTTGCTGTTAAAGCCCTGAGCAATTTTGTTGTTGCCTGAATCCGGCGTTTCCACCCAGGCCGCTTTTTGCGTATGGCCGTACCACTGCGTCTGGGCTTTGGGCGACAGCCATTTCAATGACTCTTCAGGCAGCTCGGCAAAGAAGCGGGATTTCATGTTGTAGCGGGTCTGGCCGTGCAACATGCGGGTCTGGGCAAAGCTCATATACAGCCGCTTGCGCGCGCGGGTGATGGCGACATACATCAGCCGCCGTTCTTCTTCCACACCGTCTTCGGCTTTCTCGCTATTTTCATGCGGGAACAGGCCTTCTTCCAGGCCGGTGATGAACACCGCATCAAACTCCAGCCCCTTGGCTGAGTGGACCGTCATTAACTGAATTGCGTCTTGTCCTGCCTGCGCCTGATTGTCGCCAGCTTCGAGCGAGGCATGCGACAGGAAAGCCGACAAGGGCGACATGATGGCCGACAGCGGCGCGTCGGCGTCGACAATCTCGATCCCGTCGCCATTGACCAGTGCCGGTGGTGCCGCTGTCACTTGCGGGCCAAGCAAGGCAGGGGCGTCCATGCCAAAGCCTTCTTCGGACACAAACAAGGTCGCGGCGCTGACTAACTGTTCAAGGTTTTCTATCCGGTCCGCGCCTTCTTTTTCAGTCTGATAGTGCAACAGCAAGGCGCTTTTATCGAGCACCGCCTGCACCATCTCCGGCAAGGCCGCATGCTGTGCTTCGAAGCGGGTGCTCTCGATTAACCTGACAAAACCGGCCAGCGAAGTGCCGGCCTTGCCCGCGACATAGGGCACGGCGGCGTACAAGGAAATGTTGTACTGACGGGCAGCGTCTTGCAGTTGTTCGATGGAGCGGGCGCCAATGCCGCGGGTAGGAAAATTCACGACCCGTAAAAAAGCGGAATCATTATGCGGATTGTCCATCAGCTGCAAATAGGCGATCGCATGCTTGACTTCGGCACGCTCGAAAAAGCGCTGGCCGCCATAGACACGGTAGGGCAACTTGGCTGAAAACAGCGCATGTTCGATGACCCGGGATTGCGCATTGGAGCGATACAGAAAAGCGATTTCGCTGCGCATCCAGCCTTCGTTAATGAGGCTTTTGGTTTCTTCGATCAGCCACTGCGCTTCCTGCAAATCGCTGCTGGCTTCAAAAATGCGCACCTGCTCGCCATGACCGGCGTCGGTGCGCAAGTTCTTGCCAAGACGGCGGGAGTTATTGGCAATCAGCACATTGGCCGTATCAAGAATATGGCCATGGGAGCGATAATTTTGCTCCAGCTTGATTAAGTTCTGCACATTGAACTCGCGCTCGAACGCGCTCATATTGCCAACATTGGCGCCACGGAATGCGTAAATGCTCTGGTCATCATCGCCCACCGCAAAGACCGCGCTATGCTGCCCCGCCAACAGCTTCAGCCACTTGTATTGCAGATCATTAGTGTCCTGAAACTCATCGACCAGAATATGCTTGAAGCGCGACTGGTAATGCTCGCGCAAGGGCTGATTGCGCGACAGCAGTTCATAGCTGCGCAACAGCAGTTCGGCAAAATCGACCACGCCTTCACGCTGGCACTGGTCATCGTAGGCCTGATACAGCTCGACGAACTTGCGGTTGTAGTCGTCATTGGCTTCGACGTCCTTGGCGCGCAAGCCCTGATCCTTGGCGCTATTGACGAAGTACATCAGGTTTTTGGCCGGATATTTTTCATCGTCGATATTGAGCCGCTTCAACAAGCGCTTGATGGCCGACATCTGGTCTTGCGAATCCAGAATCTGGAAGGTTTGCGGCAAAGCCGCGTCGCGATAATGCGCGCGCAGCAGGCGGTTACACAAACCATGAAAAGTGCCTATCCACATGCCGCGTGTATTGATCGGCAACATCGTCGACAAACGCGTCAGCATTTCCTTCGATGCCTTGTTGGTAAAGGTCACTGCCAACACGCCGGCAGGGGACACCTGACCGGTCTGAATCAGCCAGGCAATGCGGGTAGTCAGGACCCGGGTTTTGCCGGAGCCGGCACCGGCAAGAATCAGCGCGGGCTGAGCCGGCAAGGTGACGGCGGCGAGTTGTTCGGCGTTGAGGTTATGAAGAAGATTTTGCATCTCCGGATTATATGCCGGCCCGCCATGCCGGCGAGCTGTCTTCAGCACCACTTCACAGTGCGGTCGATTCGCTGTTGATATGCAAAGGCTTGTCACCGCTACCGCTGTTTTGATAAATCAGCAGTGGTTCTTGCTCTTCCTCAGACAAAGAGCGCTCGATGGCAGCAAAAGCCTGTGTCTCGGCTTCGACGGTGACCATTCGCGACAGCGGCTGGAACTTGATCAGTCCCGCGGCCAGCTCAGGAGTCTGTTCATCAACGTCGTGTTCAACTTCGCTCTCTTGGAACAGCGTTTTTTTTACGCTTTCCACATCCGGGCTTAATCCTGGCCGCTTTACTTTTAACCGCGATTCAGGCTTGTCAGCGAACTTGTTCATCACGTTAGTCCTTGAGTTGCTTCGTCGGTAGCGCGGGGTGGCTTTGCGTTTGCTTTCCATCGGCCTTGAAGGACTCAGTGTTTTGACTGAGGTTTTCAGGATCATGCCGGCAATTACGCTGAGTTCTTTGGACCAGCTGAAAATATTAATCTGCATCACGTGGTAATCATTGCTCATCGGTCTCAACGCGGTTTTCCAGTGTCGGGCAAACAGGTGGAGCAAGGGAGCATCCGGACTCGACTTTAAAAATTCTTGCAGCGACTTGTGCGGCAATTTCTCTTGTTGCAGATATTGTGCAATCACCGTTTGTATTGCTGTGATGGCCGCCGTTCTGGTCTGCTTGCTGAGCTCGGAATTTTCCGCGAACAGCGCCGTCTCTAACTTATTGAGCATGACGGCATCGAGATTAACGAATTGCGTCAGCCGCAAATGAATAATTTTGCTCGCTCTTTTACTCTCGCCAAAACGCTGCGGACTGGTTTTGGTCATCAGCATTTGATGGCGTCGTTCTAGTCGCTGGGTTTTACTCAAAATCGAGAAAGCCAGCTTCAAATCACCGACCTTCCAGTCATTATCGGGGCTCGCGTTATCCGTCAGTGCCTTCAGATAGAGTAGGGCTTTCGATTCATTTTCATCCAGCGTTTTGCTGCTCCAGATTGCCTCGATCGTCGCCGCGACCATGTTGGCCAACTCCAGTCGGTGGTAACGAATATTGGCCGCCTTAATTAAGCCGTGGTCCAATTCATTGCTTCGTCCCGAAAAAAACAGATAGGGCCGTCCCTGGTTGTCCCAGTCAGCACGCACCACTGTCTGGTCAGGCATGTGTTCAATCGCGTCAGAAATAATCAGTGCATTGCGCACAGACTTGGATGGGCTCAGCAGCAGCATGGCTGCGCCCTCATGATCAATACGGTGTGCTAGTGGTCGCATGGTGGTAATTTCAAAAAAATTGAACAATTCAGGCTTGCAAATGCGCCGTCAAATAGCCTGATAAAGACGAGTCATCAGGTAGCGCCAGCGGCTTGGCGTCTGTGTTGGATTCTTCGACTACGACTTGTTCGGCAAAATGCCGGGCATAGGCGTGAAAGCTGCTGAGGTTTTTTTGCAGACTGTCGAGACTCATGCCAAGCAAGGGATAGGCAGCAATCAACATCAATTCGCCGGCCGGATGGTTCAGTGCAAATTTGATCGGTGCCACTCCCTGATAAAGCAAATTCGCACAGAGCATGGCCGCATAAATTTCTGTCTGCCGATGGACAGGCGCCGGCCCCAGCAGACAGGAAAAAACAGCCTCTGCGGGCTCACATTGAAAGGCAATACAGAGGGTGGCGCCATCATCAAGCTGCACTTCCCAGCTCTCGATATCGTCCTCAACGATGGCCTCAATGCCGGGCGTGGCCGGACCCAATTGATGCATCAGCATTTGCAGATCAGATAAATCAGCGGACAACACACTCTCCTTGCAGGATGGATGAATCAATGATGGTCATGTACAAGCGCGGTTTAATCCGTTGAGCTTTCTACCAGCGTCGATGAATCATCAAGTGCGCTTTGCCTGTTTTGCATCTGCACATTTTGTTTCGGTGTCAGCGCAGGTGTCGAGTGTTGCGGACAACAATGTTCCAGCACCGCTTTTGATAGTTTGCTGATTTCCGACGACCAGGGAAAAATCGTAATTTGCAAACAATCAATGAGCTTTTCCGATCGACTGTTTTTGCTCGTCTTGATCGCGTCCATCCAATGTCTGGCAAAGTGAATCAGCGCTTCTTTTTCTTCGCTCTCAGAAATGAGTATGGCAACGGATTTTGCCGGTACCGTTGTTTGCTCAAGTAGGTTGGTGACCAGATTTTGCATCGCTTTGATAGCTCTGTCCTGCTGTCGCAACTCGTGCGTCAGATAGCCATCAAACAGTGCTGCTCTGGTCAGCAATAATTCTTTAGGACTTTGCATGGAAAACGCTTGTAGTCGCCGCGTGCGCAAATTTTCAAGCGAAAGGTTGGAGGACTTGATAGAGGCGTTTTTGGCTGTGCTGCTGACTGCAACAGAGATTATTTCTTCTTGCTTTTCCTGCGACACGACGACTGTTCTGGTCTCAACCAAGGGCAACGTGTTTTGCAGAGTGACTATTTTTCGCAAAACCGGCTTTAACAAGCCTGCCGTAAAGTCGCCATGACTAGGCGTAAATGTGGCTATTTTTTCCAGCTTATCGGTGGCAATAAAGCTTTGCTTGCCCGATGATTTTTCCTGACTTTTTTTGATCGCCAGCGCTGAGGTATTGAGGATGTTGCCTAATTCATTGCGGTAGTAAGCCAGATTTTTTCTACTGTTTGGATCGGATTTTTTTAAGGTTTTGGCACCACCCGGAAAAAATACATAGTGTCGTCCCTGAATGTCCTGATCGGCTTGCAGTATGGCGCTATCCGGCAGTGCCTTGATTGCCTGATAAATGATGTGAACATTGCGCTCTGGTTTTGCCGCGCTGAGGTAAACCAGTTCGGCACCGTAATGATCCATTCGCTTAGGGGAATAGGATGAAGCTGCTTGCATAGACACCTCCGGAGTTCAATCAATTTGACGGGAAAAATATATTGAATCAGGTCAGGGCTTGCGCACTGCATAGTGGCGATTATCAGTACGGATCTAATGGAACTCGCACACCTACTTTGATGGCAATAAAATTTTCTGCAGTCTGAGTGGCGGAAAAGAAATTAGGTTCCAACATGACCCACTATTCTCCAGCGAGATTTTTTTCGGGATCACAACGAAAGACTAGTGGGGAATTCGGACTGCATGCAGTCAGCCCACACAGCCGTCGTCACATGCCAGTGACGACGGTAGTATTTTGAAGAGCACCTCAACCTCAATCGTCATCAACACGGGATACCGCATCGTTGGCATCCTCGATACTGGTCGCCACAAACAATTTTTTGCGGACGTGCTGCACTTGAATTGCCTCGTCATCGGCACTGATGGCTGACGGTGTACTCAGTACCAGACTGGATTCTTTCGCGACCAGCTTGTTGACCATCGCTGCAGTCGGCAGCACAGGACTCATCACTACTTGTGCTGCAAGGCCTTCTTTTTTGCCGATCTGCCGGATCGCTACGGCCAGATGCGTGACCGCATTTTTCCATTTGAAATGATCCAGGGCTTTGGACGCGCCAGATCTATTTTTATCAGCTACTTTGTCCAGCCATGCCTCGGCAAATGTCAGCAACAACTCTATTTGCCGACTTTCCAACAGCAGTTTTTTGAAAGACTGCGGCGAGGCTGAGGTGTCGAAATATTTTTCCAGCAGAAGAAAAACGCTGTTCAGAATTTGTCGCTGTTGAGCCAGATTGAGCGCTTGCCACGCATAGCCAAACAAGGCGGTCTTGACCATGTGCCGGGTCGATTGATCAATGGCCAAAAATTCTTTCAGCCATTCAGAATTGGAACGCGGAGAACACTGTCTTCTGCCCACCATGACATCACGTTGGTATTGTGAGTTTGTTCGGATATTGGCTTTGGTTCGCGCAGCATGGTTTAAGCTGCGCAGCAAAGGTTTGAGTTCGCCAACCGTAAAATCTTCTTTTCTGGCCTTTTGTTCGGCCAGCGCATGGAGTTTACGTAATGCCGCTTGCTGGTTTTTATTGAGATTAAAACCAGTCGTATAGCCAGCACTGACTTTCTCGAGCAAATCCAGCAGCAGCTGGCGATGTTTTTTGATACTGGCAGCGCGAATGCTTACCGCTTCAAGCCAGTTTTCTTTTTTGGTGGTGGTGAGATACCAGTTTTGATCAACGCTGCCGGCTCGCACCACAGCAGCATCGGGTTTGTTTTTAATGGCGGTGTAAATTTCGCCCAGGCTCTGGGTGCCAATTTCCCCGTTCAAAGGCACCATGTTTAACAAGGGAGCATGGCGTACTGCGGCGTGTGCTTTCATCATCGTTTCCTTGAGCGTTGAAGAACGCTGCTAGGTCACAGGCAAGAAAACATGGTTCCGGCAACAACTCGCCGTGATGATGAAATACGCGCTGCGCACAAGGAGTGCGCAGCGTTTTTATGACGAATACAAGTGAACGAATTCTCGTGCCGCAGCGCAGGGATCTGTCGCCTGATACACGCTGCTGATAGCCGCCACCATATCAGCACCCAGCGCCACCAGTGGTCTGGCGTTTTCAACGCTCATGCCACCGATAACGCAGAACGGCAGCGTCAGTTCTGCGCGCGCACGGGTGAGGATGTCCGGCTGGGTCGTGACAGCATATTTTTTTACACGCGAAGGATAAAAGCCACCAAAGGCGACATAGCTCGCACCGGCTGCCGCCGAGTGACGCGCCAATTCCAGATCGCCATAGCAAGATGCGCCAACGATCTTGTCCTTGCCGAGCAGACTGCGCACCGCCGCGACTGAGGCATCGGTGCCACCCACATGCAGGCCATCGGCATCAATTAGCTCGCACAGGGTGAGATGATCATTGATGATGAACGGCACACGGTAGCGGCGACATAGCGCCAGCAAAGCCTTTGCCTGTTCCTGCTGCAAGGCCTCACTGGCGGTCTTGTGCCGGTACTGCAGCAGGCTGGCGCCAGCTTGCAGACCCTGTTCGGTCGCTGCCAGCAATTTGTCGGTGTCATCCCAATCGGGCGTGACCAGATACAAGCCTTTCATCTTCTCTCCTCGGTGCGGCACGGGATCAGTTGACCGTCTGCGATCGCATAAGCTGTTTCAAGACTGTGTTGTGTGATGGTTTGTGCGTCATGTAATGCTGTCTCCATCGTCTGCCCTTGTGCCAGACAGGCGGCAATGGCCGAGGCCAGTGTGCAACCGGAGCCGTGGAATTCGCCGGGCAGACGCGGCCATTGCCAGCTGCGATGTTTCGATCCGGTAAACCAGCGGTTGACTACGGTGTCACCCGCGCCATGTCCACCCTTGATCAGCACATGCGCTGTGTCGCGCAGCAAATGCGCAAGCTGCACTTCCAGCGCTGTCGCTGCATCACATAAGGCGGCGGCTTCCGGCAGGTTCGGTGTAATCAGCGTGGCCAGACTGCGCAAGGGTTCAAGCATGTGCACGGCGTTTTCGCGTGCCAGAGCGTGGCCATGACCACTGGCTAATACCGGGTCGAGTACAACCGGTAAATCCGGCTGCTCGGCCCGCAAGGCCGAAATGGTTTCAGCAATGACCGCCACATTGTCATGACTGCCAACGATGCCGATCTTGATAGCGGCAATCGACAGCTTGGCCATCAAGGCTTGCGCCTGCTGGCGCACGATGGCGGCATCCACCGCATGCACAGAAAATACGCGATCATTGTCTTGTACTGTCAGCGAGGTAATGATGGGCAGCGCATGGGCACCCATCGCAGCAATCGCTTCAATGTCGGCCTGTATGCCGGCGCCGCCGCTGGGGTCCAGCCCTGCAAATACCAGCACGCAGGGACGACGCAGACTCATGTTGCGCGGCCTGCCATCGGTGAAGAAGGGGACGCGGCAAAGCGCTTCGGTATGCGACCGGCCAGGTAGGCTTCGCGGCCCGCTTCAATGGCCAGCTTCATGGCCCGCGCCATGCGAATCGGGTCGCGCGCACCAGCGATTGCGGTGTTCATCAACACGCCGTCGCAACCCAATTCCATTGCAATAGCTGCGTCCGATGCGGTACCCACACCGGCATCCACCAGCACCGGCACCTTGGTCTGCTCGATGATGAGCGACAGATTCCACGGGTTCAGAATGCCCATGCCGGAGCCGATCAGGGACGCTAAAGGCATCACTGCGACACAGCCGATTTCTTCCAGCATTTTTGCCTGTATCGGATCATCGCTGCAATACACCATCACATCGAAGCCGTCCTTGACCAGCGTCTCGGCCGCCTTCAGGGTTTCCGGCATGTTCGGAAACAGGGTTTTTTCGTCGCCCAGCACTTCAAGCTTGACCAGCTTGTGCCCGTTCAATAATTCACGCGCCAGCTGCAAGGTATAGACCGCATCTTTGGCGTTGTAGCAGCCAGCCGTGTTGGGCAGGATGGTGTATTTCGATGGCGGTACCGCGTCCAGCAGATTAGGCGCATTCGGGTCTTGCCCGATGTTGACGCGGCGGATCGCCACCGTGATGATTTCCGCGCCGCTGGCTTCGGTAGCCAGTCGGGTTTCATCGAGGTCTTTGTATTTGCCACTGCCGACCAGTAAGCGCGAGCGGTAGGTAATGCCTGCGATGGTGAGGCAGTGATCCTGATTCAGGTCATTCATGTGAATTCCTTTAATTGATTACGGCTTCGATTGAGGCCAGCCCCATAGCGAGCTACTCTCCACGGTTTCGCTTGCAAGCGAAACCGCTTCCCTACCTCACCCCCCACCAATAGCACGCACGATATCGACCTTGTCGCCGGCCACAAACTGACGCCCGGCCCACAAAGGCCTTGGCACCACTTCGCGGTTAACAGCCACGGCCAGTGCCTGATTCGACAGCGCCAGCGCGGCAATCAGATCCTGCACGCACTGGCCAGCGGCTACGCTATGCGGCGCACCATTGAGTTCAATGACGATCATCACTGTTTGCGATAAATTTCCGCACCGTTTTTAACGAACTCGACCGACTTGATTTCCATGCCTTTTTTCAGCGCGGCGATTTCAGACAAGCCTTCTTTGGCGGCGTAGTCGCGCACTTCCTGAGTAATTTTCATCGAACAGAAATGCGGCCCGCACATGGAGCAGAAATGGGCGACCTTGGCCGAATCTTTGGGCAAAGTCTCGTCATGGAATTCGCGCGCCTTGTCGGGATCAAGACCGAGGTTGAACTGGTCTTCCCAACGGAATTCGAAGCGTGCTTTGGACAAGGCGTTGTCGCGAATCTGCGCACCCGGATGGCCCTTGGCCAGGTCGGCTGCATGGGCGGCGATTTTGTAGGTGATGATGCCGTCTTTCACATCCACCTTGTTGGGCAGGCCAAGGTGTTCTTTCGGTGTGACGTAGCACAGCATGGCGGTGCCATACCAGCCGATTTGTGCCGCACCAATGCCGGAAGTAATGTGGTCGTAACCGGGCGCGATGTCGGTCGTCAACGGTCCCAGCGTGTAGAACGGCGCTTCATGGCACTGCTCGAGTTGCAGGTCCATGTTTTCTTTAATCAGCTGCATGGGCACGTGACCCGGGCCTTCGATCATCACTTGCACATCATGCTTCCACGCGATTTGGGTCAGCTCACCCAGAGTTTTCAGTTCGCCGAGCTGGGCTTCGTCATTGGCGTCGTAAATCGAGCCGGGACGCAGACCATCGCCGAGCGAAAACGACACGTCGTAGGCTTTCATGATCTGGCAGATATCTTCGAAGTGCGTATACAGGAAAGACTCTTCGTGATGCGCCAGGCACCACTTGGCCATGATGGAGCCGCCGCGCGAAACGATACCCGTCATGCGCTTGGCCGTCATTGGCACGTAGCGCAACAGGACGCCGGCGTGAATGGTGAAGTAATCCACGCCCTGCTCGGCTTGCTCGATCAGGGTGTCGCGGAAAATTTCCCAGGTCAGGTCTTCGGCTTTGCCATTGACCTTTTCCAGCGCCTGATAAATCGGCACCGTACCGATAGGCACGGGTGAATTGCGAATGATCCATTCGCGGGTTTCATGAATGTGTTTGCCGGTGGAGAGATCCATCACGGTGTCGCCGCCCCAGCGAATCGACCAGGTCATTTTTTCAACTTCTTCACCAATGGACGACGTCACGGCCGAGTTGCCGATGTTGGCGTTGATCTTGACCAAGAAATTGCGGCCAATAATCATAGGCTCAACTTCAGGGTGGTTGATGTTGGCGGGAATGACTGCACGACCCCGCGCGACTTCGCTGCGCACAAACTCAGGCGTGATTTCAGCGGGAATCGAGGCACCGAATGATTGCCCCGGATGCTGGCGTCCCATCAGGTCGGCCAGCTTCTGGCCGTTCGGGCCGGAAGCCTTCAGGCTTTCTATGTATTCCTTGCGATGCAGATTTTCACGAATGGCGATGTATTCCATTTCCGGCGTGATGATGCCGGCACGGGCGTAATGCATTTGCGAGACGTTTTTGCCAGCCATTGCACGGCGTGGTTTGCGATGCAGATTAAAACGCAGCTCGGCAAGTTTGGCGTCATTCAAGCGCTCGACACCGTAGTCCGAGCTGGGCCCTGCCAGTTCTTCGGTGTCATTGCGCTCGGCGATCCAGCCCGCGCGCATGGGTGCCAAGCCGGAGCGGATATCAATCTTTACGCTGGGGTCGGTGTAAGGGCCTGAGGTGTCGTAAATATAAACCGGCGGATTTTTTTCGAAACCAAAGGAAGCCGGCGTATCGCTCTGGCTGACTTCGCGCATCGGCACCTGAATGTCGGGACGCGAACCCTGAATATAAATTTTGCGGGAATTCGGTAATGGCTGGACGGCTGCTTCGTCGACAGTAGCGGTCGCTGCGAGGAATTGCGGATTGGCGTTCATGGTCTTCCTTTGCGTAGTTTGCGAAGGAAGCAGCGTGCACAGGGCACGGCTTGGCTTCCCTTCGCTGGCATTATCCAGATCAGGTTCAAGGGTATTTCTCACCCGATGACATGTGCCATCAGGACCCCTAGCGATTTGGCTGCGTTTAAGCAGCCTGCGGATTATAGCCTGTGAAAGGAATCGGTCAGAGAGCAGCATCAAGTCTGCTGCAATCTGCCCCGCAGTTCTTATTGCCGATTTTGCATGCGAGGATCGTCCCAGATCGGATGCGCCACGTCGATCTGATTACCACCCAGCCAGACTTCTTGCAGCACGTGGTTCTCGCTCAGACAATTCATGACCAGCTCGGCGCCACGGTCACCCAGATTATTGTCGGATAAATTCAAGTGTGTCAGGGATGAATTCAGATTGACTGCTTGTAAAATTTGAATCAGGCCACTCTCCTCTGCCTGCCCGGTAAATAATTCATTCGCAATAAAATTACCCGACAAACTCAAGACCTTCAGTGTTTTCAACTTTGGCAAATGTTCACCAAGCCTGCTGGCAATCTGGCTATAAAAAGCGCATCGATCCAGATAGAGTTGTTTGACCGAATAACCACTAAGAATCAGACAGGCTATTGAATTAACCAAATTTTTACTGGCAAGAACAAAATTATTCTTGTCATAACAAAAGCGGCTGCCGGAGAAATCCAGCACGCGCAGGCAGCCGATGAGTCGTATTTTTTTTTGCATACCCCTGATCGTGCGCCAATTCAGAAAGTGGTCGCGACAGATGAGACTGATTTCAGGCAGTGTTCTGCCAGCAGCTACTATTTTTTCTAACTCCTGATTCAAGTCGTCAATTACGTCTTTTCTGAACGTGTTTGCGATTTCTTCACCTTTGAAATCGGCATTCCAGTCATGTCTATTCGGATAGGCAATGGGCTTGGCTGAAATATCGATCACGATATGTTGCGGTGTGTCTGACAGAAGCAAGGTTCTCAAGGCGATTTTTTTCAGACCGCTGATCTGGCTGCTTCTGGTCGCATTAGCAGATAAATCGGCATGCAAATATTTTTCATGGTCGGCGAAGTCCTTCACCCGCTGCGCAAAGATTTTTTTCCTGGATATGGATTCCATCAATTTAAAATTAGCCAGCACCGGCAAGGCCCAGCGGGTACTGGCTAAACGGATGTCTGCGTTTTCATCTTGATCCATAAAGTGGGCAACTTCCTGTTGATGGGCTTTGCTGATGCGCGCATACAGACGCAAATTAAAGGCTTTTTCCAGATAGCTGCTGCCGGCCTGGACAATTTGCGTGTTCAGGAAGTGGTTGCGCAAATCCGGATTCAGATCTTGTAAGAGATGATTTTTAATTTGCAGTTTTGGCGCCGTCGGGTCGGCACCAGGTGTGATGACTACAGCGCGGCTGTCGACAGCACGCATCGAAGAATTCGATTGAGATTGCTGCACACTGCCTCTTTGCATGAATGCTCCTTGGGTACTTGCGTGTTGATATTTTCGAGATAAATTCTCAGACTTCAAACAGAAATTGAAAGGAAGTTGACAGCAGACTTCATTGCCTGTTTTGCATACGCGGATCTGCCCAGATCGGATGATCTTCTGCGATCCGGTTGTCACCAAGCCGGACTTCTTTGATCACCTGGTTTTCGCGCAGCAGCGCCATGACGAGCTTGGCGCCACTCTTGCCCAGATTGTTTCCCGATAAATTCAGGTATGCCAGATTTTTGTGTTGATTCACCGCTTGCAAAATTTGCGACAAGCCGTTTAAGTCTTTTTCTCTTGTCAGCAAATCATTGGCCAAAAAATTTTCCGACAGGCTCAAGACCTTTAGCTTTTCCATCTCCGGCAAGGTCTCTCCAAGCGTCAAGGCAAGCTGGCTATACAGTGCGCACCGATCGAGATACAGTTCTTTCACAGATCCGCTACGCTTGATCAACTTAGCCAATTCGTTGAGCAAATTTTTTATCTCATCAATATATGAATGCTGGTTAAAAATGAGTGAGCCAAAATAATTAAAACGCATGCCGGCGAAATCCAAAACCTGCAAGCGGCTAATGATGCGTTGGTCCGCATTCATTTTGGCGATAATCTGACTGTTGAGGCAGCGGTCGCGACAGATGAGACTGATTGCTGGCAGTGGTCTGCCTGTGGCCAGTATTCTTTCCAGCTGCTCTGACAGACAATGCACCTCGTCCTCTTCGTCGAATCTTTCTAATTGGGTATAGACGTCCTGAAACTCGGCATCCCACTTGTGTTTTTTCGCATAGACAATCGGTGGCGCTGAAATGTCCACCACGACGTATTGCGGCGTGTCGGACATAAACAGGCTGCGCATGGCAATTTTTTTCAGGTCGGTAATAGCGCCACGTTTCGACGCACGCAGCGATAAATCGGCATACAAATAGCGATGTTGATCGGCCAGGTCTTTTACCCGCTGCGCATAGATTTTTTTCTTTGCAAACAATTCAGTAAATTTAAAATTAGCCAGTGCCGGCAAAGCCCAGCGCGTACTGGCAATACAGATACCCGCGTTTTCTTCTTTCACCAAGAAGCTGGCAAGCTCTTGTTGATGGGCCGTGCTGATGCGCGCATACAGTCGCAAGTTAAAAGCATTTTCCAGATTGCTGTTGCCGGCACTGACAATCTGGGTTTGCAGGAAGTGGTTGCGCAAATCCGCATTCAGCTCTTGCAACAGATGATTTTTGCTTTGCAGTTTCGGCACCTTGGCGTAGGCATGAAGTCTGGAATCAACAGCGCGACTGTCGTCAGAACGCATCGATGAATTGGATGGGGATGACGGCACGGTATGGCTTCGCATGAATGCTCCTCGCTGGCAGGGGTATTTAAATTGTTGAACCAAATGTCCGGACTTCGAATAGCCAATCAGTCAATGCGGGTGATGCAGTATTTTTGATTCGCTGCTCTGTAGCGGCATGGATGAAGCAGTTCCTCATAGCGAACGCCCGTATAATTCATGCTTTCGCAAAACCTGAGCAAAATCATGGAATTAGCCAAGGCCTTTGAGCCCGCAGAAATTGAAAAACACTGGCGTACCCTTTGGGAAGAGCGCGGTTATTACACAGCCAGCCTGGAAGAAGGCAAACCGGCCTTCAGTATTCAGCTGCCGCCACCAAATGTGACGGGCACGCTGCACATGGGCCATGCATTCAACCAGACCATCATGGATGGCCTGACTCGTTACTACCGCATGCGCGGCCATAACACGGCCTGGATACCCGGCACCGACCATGCGGGCATTGCGACGCAGATCGTGGTGGAACGCCAGCTCGATGCACAAAAAATCTCGCGCCACGATCTGGGTCGTGAAAAATTCCTGGAAAAAGTCTGGGAATGGAAAGAAAAATCTGGTTCAACCATTACCGGCCAGATGCGTCGCATGGGTGCCTCCACCGACTGGAGCCGCGAATACTTCACGATGGACGACAAGATGTCGACCGCTGTCACAGAAGTGTTTGTGCGCTTAGTTGAGCAAGGCCTGATTTATCGCGGCAAGCGACTAGTCAACTGGGACCCGGTGCTGGGCACGGCCGTGTCGGATCTGGAAGTGGTGTCGGAAGAAGAAGACGGCAGCATGTGGCATATCCGTTATCCGCTGGTGGATGGCAGCGGCTTCATGACGGTGGCCACCACCCGTCCTGAAACCCTGCTGGGCGACCTGGCGGTGGCGGTGGACCCAACTGATGAGCGTTACGCACACCTGGTTGGCAAGATGCTGAAACTGCCGCTGACAGAGCGCACCATTCCCATCATTGCCGACAGCTATGTCGACAAAGCCTTCGGCACCGGCTGCGTGAAGATCACGCCGGCGCATGACTTTAACGACTACGCAGTCGGCCAGCGTCACCAGCTCGGTCTGCTCAGCATTCTGACGCTGGACGCAAAAATCAATGAGCACGCGCCCGCCGCCTATCAGGGCATGGACCGTTTTGCTGCCCGCAAGCAGATCGTCGCCGATCTCGATGCGCAAGGTTTGCTGGCAGAAGTCAAACCGCACAAACTGATGGTGCCGCGAGGCGACCGTACCGGCGTGGTGATTGAACCGATGCTCACAGACCAGTGGTTTGTAGCGATGAGCAAGGCCGCGCCCGAAGGCACGCATTTCCCCGGCAAGTCGATTGCCGAAGTCGCACTGGAAAAAGTGGCGCAGGGTGAAATCAAATTCGTGCCGGAAAACTGGAGTACGACCTACAACCAGTGGCTCAATAATATTCAGGACTGGTGCATCTCGCGCCAACTGTGGTGGGGCCATCAGATCCCGGCCTGGTATGGCGAAGACGGCGCCTACTATGTCGCGCGCAATGAAGCCGAGGCCAAAGCCAAGGCCGCAGCAGCGGGCTACACCGGCTCGCTGACCCGCGACGAAGACGTGCTCGACACCTGGTTTTCTTCTGCGCTGGTGCCGTTCTCGACACTGGGCTGGCCGGAAGAAACGCCGGACTACAAGATGTTCATGCCCTCTTCCGTTTTGGTGACCGGCTTCGATATCATTTTCTTCTGGGTGGCGCGCATGGTGATGATGACCACGCACTTCACCGGCAAAGTGCCGTTCGAGACGGTGTATGTACATGGTCTGGTGCGCGACGCCAGCGGCCAGAAAATGTCCAAGTCCAAGGGCAACACCTTAGACCCGATTGATCTGATCGACGGCATTACGCTCGATGACCTGGTAGCCAAGCGCACGGCCGGCCTGATGAATCCGAAACAGGCCGCCAGCATCGAGAAAGCCACCCGCAAGGAATTCGCCAGCGGCATCGCTGCTTACGGCACCGATGCATTGCGCTTTACGATGGCCAGCTACGCGTCACTCGGCCGCAATATTAATTTCGATCTGGGTCGCTGCGAAGGCTATCGCAATTTCTGCAACAAGCTGTGGAACGCCACCCGCTTTGTGCTGATGAATACCGAAGGCAAGGATTGCGGCTTAGTCGCCCATACCAAGGAAGAATGTTCGACCAGTGGTTATCTGGATTTTTCGCAAGCAGATCGCTGGATCGTCTCAATCTTGCAGCGCACCGAAGCGGAAGTTGAAAAAGGTTTTGCAGACTACCGCTTCGACAATATTGCCTCGGCCATTTATAAATTCATCTGGGATGAATACTGCGACTGGTATCTGGAAGTGGCCAAGGTGCAAGTGCAGAACGGCAACGAGGCTCAGCAACGTGCCACCCGCAGAACACTGTTGCGGGTACTGGAAACGGTGCTGCGTCTGGCGCACCCGGTGATTCCGTTTATTACCGAAGAGCTGTGGCAGACCGTCGCACCCTTGTCGGGCCGCGAACTCCAGGCCGGCGATTCGATCATGATGCAGGCTTATCCGCTGGCGAATTTGCCGAAGATTGACGAGCATGCCGAAGCCTGGATGACGGAGCTGAAATCACTGACGGACGCCTGCCGTAATCTGCGTGGTGAAATGCAGTTGTCACCGGCGCTGAAAGTGCCGCTGATTATTGAAGGCAAAGATAACGCCAGACTATTGAGCTTTGCGCCCTATCTGCAAGCCTTGGGCAAACTCTCGGAGGTGCAGGTTGTCGATGCACTGCCGGAGTCGCCAGCGCCGGTGTCCGTGATTGGCGCCACACGCCTGATGCTGAAGGTGGAAATTGATGTGGCTGCCGAGCGTGAGCGACTGACCAAAGAGATGACGCGACTCGAAGGCGAAATCATCAAGGCCAATGCCAAGTTGAGTAATGAGAGTTTTGTTGCGCGTGCACCGGCTCAGGTGGTCGCGCAGGAAAAAGAGCGCGTCGCCAATTTTTCGGAAACGGTAGGAAAATTACGCGAGCAACTGACTAAACTAGCCTGACGTAAATGGAGGAGATGACATGATAAAAAAAATAGCCCTGGCTCTCGCATTGGTTTTACATTTTTCTGCGGCGTTTGCTGCAGACCCGCTGTCCGCAGTGGGCTTGTGGAAAACCATTGACGACAAAACCGGCAAGGCAAGATCACTGGTGCGCCTGACGGAAGTGAACGGCGAGTTGCGCGGCAGCGTGGAAAAATTGTTTCGTGAGCCGGGCGAAGAACAAAACCCGCTCTGCGACAAATGCCCGGACGATAAAAAAGACAAGCCCGTCATCGGCATGAACATTTTGTCGGGCATGAAAGCGGACGGCGACCACTATGAAGGCGGCCATATTCTTGACCCGAATAATGGCAAGACCTACAAATGCAAAATGGAACTCGATGACAAGGGCAAAAAACTCAAGGTCCGCGGCTATATCGGCGTGCCCATGCTCGGTCGCACGCAAGTCTGGTTGCGGGAAGAGTAGCTGAGATTTTTTTCTGCATCACAAGGAAAGACACTGGATCCCGGCCTGCGCCGGGATCCAGTGTTTTTTTTATTCCGGAATTCAGACTGCTTGCCAATCACACGCAGGTGATGACGGCAATCTCAGACAAAACCAATCGACATCCCCGGCAAGCTTAGCGCCGAAAAGGCGGTGGTCCAGGTTTGCCCCGGTTCTACCGCAAACGGATTGGTCCAGCTGCCAGTGGCCACAATGTCGCCTGCTGCCAATGGCGGAAACTGCGGCTCGGCGCACAATTGCCGGTGCAACTGCAGCAAGGCATGCACCGGCGAACCAAATACATCACTGCCAAAACCTGCGGCACGCAAAGTAAAAATTTCGTCACCACTGCAAGACAGCGATACGCTGGCCGCACTTAAGAGCGTAGCCAGATTGGCTCGTGCGCTGCGATTCAAATTGACGCGCTGACCAATGATCAAGGTGCCATGCAGGCCAAACGCGGCGATCGCATCGACGGCATTGAATTGCCAGCCGGGATAAGGGCAGTCGGTAATTTCAATGCCATGCGCCATCCAGTCTATGCAGTCGGCAATTGTCTGGAGGTCTGCATCCGGCGCAGGTGTTTTGCCCAATCCGAATACGATTTCCGGTTCAATCCGCGGCTGCATCGCGCCGGCCAGACTTTGCACACCCGTGTTGTCTTCGGCATCACGCACGGTACTGGCAAAGAGCGGCGCCCAGATTGGCCCATGCAGTGCTTCGTCCAGACCAAAGCATTGCCAGACTTTGCGATTGGAAAATTCGATTTTTCGACCCACCAATTGTTCGCCGCGCGCGCTGCGCAAGCTCATGATGCGATGGGTAATCTGATAAGCCTCTTCCACCGACAAGCTGGCTGCCGCCGATAAAGGCGGCAATGTTTGTGACAGCGCTCGCGCTTCCAGCAATTGGCGGGCATAACGATTGACGTCAACAGATGAGAGCATGCGGCTCCTTCAGCTGGTTAGTTGCTGGCTTGGTCCCACAAGTCGCCATTGGGACTGGTCTTGGGTGCTGTCACGCCAAAATGCCGGTACGCGGTCGGTGTGGCGATCCGTCCGCGCGGCGTGCGCTGCAAAAACCCTTGTTGTATCAGATAAGGTTCGAGTACGTCTTCGATGGTGTCACGTTCTTCGCCAATCGCTGCGGCAAGATTATCCAGGCCAACCGGGCCACCGCCAAATTTGAATAACACCGCTTCGAGCAGTTTGCGGTCCATCAAATCAAAACCTACCGGATCGACATCGAGCATGACCAGTGCGGCATCGGCCATGGCTTTGGTAATGTCGCCCTTGCCTTTGACTTCTGCATAGTCACGCACGCGACGCAGCAAGCGATTGGCAATGCGCGGCGTGCCACGACTGCGACGGGCAATTTCAATGGCACCATCGGCATCAATCGGCGCATGCAGCAAGGAGGCGCTGCGGGTAACGATGCGCGACAGTTCTTCCGGCGTATAAAACTCCAGTCGTGAGACAATGCCGAAACGGTCGCGCAGCGGATTGGTCAGCATGCCGGCGCGGGTGGTCGCACCCACTAAGGTAAAGGGCTGCAGATCAAGCCGCACAGAACGCGCAGCCGGGCCTTCACCGATCATGATG